>NZ_PJDK01000037.1:0-56416 GCF_002837615.1 Klebsiella sp. X1-16S-Nf21 | reverse complement strand
CTTCGAGAGGGAACATATCGTCGTGAACTTTGGTTTCCTGCAGGCCAATCACGTCCGGCTGGTGTTTTTCGACGATGGCGGCCAGTTGGTGTGGGCGGGCGCGCAGGCCGTTGATATTAAAAGAGACGAATTTCATAGTCGCTGCCACTGTGCAAGGTGAATAGTGCAGGGATGGTAGCAGAAATTCGCCTGGCTGGCTGCCACCGGATGCGTCATTCTGCCAATCGCTGCGCATGAGCGTGCCGTAGTTGCCCCTTTTACGGGCATGCCGCGCCAAAAAAGGGCAAATATCTACGATAAATTTCGCAGAGGATCACAATTACAGAATTATATCTTACCGTTGCATAACTTATCTTCTTTAATCACTGTTTATCCCCCTTTATCGGATACTTATTCACTAAATATGCATTTTATGTGAATAGCGTTCGGCTGTAACTCCTTGATTCTGCGTTATCTCAACCGGTTTATGCATTTTTATCGCTGGCTGGCACGAACCGTGCAATCTACATTTACAGCGTAATAACTCATATTTATTAACATTATTGCTACTTTTAATTTACCGGAAGAGGTCGATATGTCTCAGTCAATTACGCGTAACCACTTTGATGAATGGATGATGCCGGTCTACGCGCCAGCGGCGTTTATTCCGGTGCGGGGCGCCGGGTCGCGGCTGTGGGATCAGCAGGGCAAAGAGTATATCGATTTTGCCGGCGGCATCGCCGTGAACGCGCTGGGGCACGCCCATCCGCGTCTGGTGCAAGCTCTGACTGACCAGGCCGGCAAATTCTGGCATACCGGCAACGGCTACACCAATGAGCCGATCCTGCGTCTGGCAAAAATGCTTATCGATGCCACCTTCGCCGACCGGGTCTTCTTCTGTAACTCCGGCGCTGAGGCCAATGAGGCGGCGCTCAAGCTGGCGCGTAAATATGCCCACGACCGCTTTGGCAGTGAAAAAAGCGGCATCGTCGCTTTCCAGAATGCCTTCCACGGGCGGACACTGTTCACCGTCTCGGCGGGCGGTCAGCCGGCCTACTCCCGGGATTTTGCCCCGCTGCCGCCGCAGATCCAGCATGCGGTGTTTAACGATCTCGAGTCGGCAAAGGCCTTAATCAATGACCAAACCTGCGCGGTGATCGTCGAGCCGGTGCAGGGCGAAGGGGGCGTGGTGCCGGCCAGCGGCGAGTTTTTACGCGGCCTGCGCCAGCTTTGCGACCAGCACAACGCTCTGCTGATTTTCGATGAAGTGCAGACCGGGGTCGGGCGCACCGGCGAGCTGTATGCCTATATGCACTACGGCGTGACGCCCGATGTGCTGACCACCGCCAAAGCGCTGGGCGGCGGTTTCCCTATCGGCGCGCTGCTGGCGACAGAGGCCTGCGCCAGCGTGATGACCGTCGGTACCCACGGCACCACCTACGGCGGCAACCCGCTGGCCGGGGCGGTGGCCGGCGAGCTGCTGTCGATCGTCAACACCCCGGAAGTCCTCTCCGGCGTCAGACAGCGCCACCAGTGGTTTTGCGAGCGTCTGCAGGCGATCAACGCCCGCTATGGTCTGTTCAAGGAGATCCGCGGCCTGGGACTGCTGCTCGGCTGCGTACTGAACGACGCCTGGGCCGGGAAGGCGAAAACGCTCAGCAACCTGGCGGCGGAAGAGGGGGTGATGATCCTGATCGCCGGCGCTAATGTGGTGCGTTTTGCGCCGGCGCTGAACGTCAGTGAAGAAGAGGTGAATAGCGGGCTGGATCGCGTCGAGCGGGCCTGCGCGCGTTTCGTGGCAGGAGTCTCATCATGATGGTTATTCGACCGGTGGAGCCGGGCGATTTGCCCGGGCTGCTGAAGCTGGCAGCGGAGACCGGCGGCGGGCTGACCTCGCTGCCGGTGGATGAAGCGACCCTCGCGGCGCGGATCGCCCGCTCGCAGCAGACCTGGCGCGGCGAGCTACCGAAAAGCGAGCAGGGCTATGTCTTTGTGCTGGAGGAGAGCGAAAGCGGCGCGGTGGTGGGCATCTGCGCGATCGAGGTGGCGGTGGGGCTCAACGATCCCTGGTATAACTACCGGGTCGGCACCCAGGTCCATGCCTCGAAGGAGCTCAACGTCTATCAGGCGTTGCCGACGCTGTTTCTCAGCAACGACCATACCGGCAGCAGTGAGCTGTGTACCCTGTTCCTCGACCCGCAGTGGCGCAAAGAGGGCAATGGCTATCTGCTGTCGAAATCGCGCTTCTTATTTATGGCCGCCTTTCGCGAGCGCTTCAATGAGAAGGTGGTCGCCGAGATGCGCGGGGTGATTGACGAGCAGGGCTACTCGCCGTTCTGGGAGAGCCTGGGCAAACGCTTTTTCGCCATGGAGTTTTCCCGCGCCGACTACCTGTGCGGCACCGGACAGAAGGCTTTCATTGCCGCCCTGATGCCCAAGCATCCGCTGTATATCGATTTCCTTTCCCCTGAGGCGCAGGCGGTGATCGGCAAGGTTCATCCGCAGACCGCCCCGGCCCGGACGGTGCTGGAGAAAGAGGGGTTCCGCTACCTGAACTACATCGATATTTTCGACGGCGGCCCGACTCTGGAGTGCGACATCGACAGGGTGCGGGCGATCCGCAAAAGCCGTCTGGTGACCACCGAGGCCGGTGAAACCCCACCCGGTGACTGGCCGCTGTGCCTGGTGGCGAATGAACAGTATCACCAGTTCCGCGCTCTGCTGGTGCATGCCGACCCGGATGGCGACACCCTGACCCTCAGCGCCCGCGAACTGGATATGCTGAAGTGTCATGCCGGCGACCAGGTGCGCATGGTGCGCCTGATCCCTGAGGAGAAAACCGCATGAGTCTGTGGATTAATGGCGAGTGGCGGCCCGGTCGTGGGCCAGGTTTCAGTAAACAGGATCCGGTTAACCTGAAGGTTGTGTGGCAGGGCGAAGCGGCGGATGCCGGGCAGGTTGCTGAGGCGGTGGCGGCTGCCCGCCAGGCGTTCCCGGCCTGGGCGCGGCTGCCGTTTGCCGCCCGTCAGGCGATCGTTGAAAAGTTTGCCGCCCTGCTGGAGGCCAGTAAGGCTGAGCTGACGGCGATGATCGGCGCCGAGACCGGAAAGCCGCGCTGGGAGGCGGCCGGGGAAGTGACGGCGATGATCAACAAGGTGGCGATCTCGGTGAAGGCCTACCACGTCCGCACCGGCGAACAGTACAGCGATCTGCCCGACGGTGCCGCCACGCTGCGTCACCGGCCGCACGGCGTGCTGGCGGTGTTTGGCCCCTATAACTTTCCCGGCCATCTGCCGAACGGGCACATCGTGCCGGCGCTGCTGGCGGGCAATACTGTGGTCTTTAAACCCAGCGAACTCACCCCGTGCAGCGGCGAAGCGGTGGTGAAACTATGGCAGCAGGCCGGCCTGCCCGCCGGGGTGCTCAACCTGGTGCAGGGCGGTCGGGAAACCGGCGAGGCGCTCAGCGGTCAGGCGGATATCGACGGGCTGCTGTTTACCGGCAGCTCAACCACCGGTTTTCATCTGCATCGCCAGCTGGCCGGGCAGCCGCAGAAGATCCTCGCGCTGGAGATGGGCGGCAATAACCCGCTGATCGTCGACGATCCGCGGGACGTGGATGCCGCGGTGCATCTGACCATCCAGTCCGCCTTTATTACCGCCGGCCAGCGCTGCACCTGCGCCCGCCGTCTGCTGGTCCGGCGCGGCGAGGCGGGCGATGCCTTCCTCTCCCGGCTGGTGACGGTGTGCCAGCGGCTGATCCCGGCGGCGTGGGACGCCGAGCCGCAGCCGTTTCTCGGCGGGCTTATCTCTGAACCGGCCGCGCAGAAAGTGCATCAGGCATGGCTGCAGCGGGTCGCCGCTGGCGCGGTCACGCTGCTGGAGCCACGTTTATTGCAGGCCGGAACGTCGCTGCTAACGCCGGGGATTGTCGACATGAGCGACGTGGCCAATGTTGAAGATGAAGAGGTGTTTGGCCCGCTGCTTGGCGTCTGGCGCTACGACACGTTCGAGGAGGCGATTGCCCTGGCCAATGCCACCCGCTTCGGCCTCTCTTGTGGGTTAATCTCTCCGGAACGGGAGAAGTTTGATCGACTGCTGCTCGAGGCGCGGGCAGGGATAGTTAACTGGAACAAACCGCTGACCGGGGCGGCGAGTACCGCGCCGTTCGGCGGCACCGGGGCGTCCGGTAACCATCGTCCGGGGGCCTGGTATGCCGCCGATTATTGCGCCTGGCCGATGGCCAGCCTTGAATCGCCGACCCTGACGCTGCCCGCCAGCCTGAACCCGGGGCTCGACTTTCTGGCCGGGGAGGCGTCATGACCGCCCGCGAAGTCAACTTTGACGGTCTGCCCGGGCTGACCCATCACTACGCCGGGCTCTCCTTTGGCAACGAGGCTTCCACCCGGCACCGCCACCGGGTGTCGAACCCGCAGCTGGCGGCAAAGCAAGGGCTGAAAAAAATGAAAGCCCTCGCCGACGCCGGCTACCCGCAGGCAGTGATCCCGCCGCACGAGCGGCCCAATGTGCCGCTCCTGCGCCAGCTGGGCTTTAGCGGCGGCGATGAGCAGGTGGTGGCCCGGGCGGCGCAGCAGGATCCGGATCTGCTGTCGGCGGTGAGTTCGGCCTCGGCAATGTGGGTGGCGAACGCGGCGACGGTCTGTCCCTCCGCCGATTCGCTGGATGGCCTGGTGCACCTGACGGTGGCAAATCTGCAGGATAAATTCCACCGCGCCAGCGAAGCACCGACCACAGAGGCGCTGCTGCAGGCGATATTCCCCGACCGCACGCGATTTGCCATCCACCCGGCGCTGCCCGCCTCGGCCTGGTTTGGCGACGAAGGGGCGGCGAACCATAACCGTCTCGGCGGCGAGTATGGCGCCCCCGGCGTCCAGCTCTTTGTCTATGGCCGCCGCCGGGGGAGCGAGGAGGCCCCGCGTCGCTATCCCGCGCGGCAAACCCTTGAGGCCAGCCAGGCGGTGGCGCGCCTCAATCAGGTCAATCCTCGCCAACTGATCTTCGCCCGCCAGCATCCGGCGGCGATCGACACGGGGGTTTTTCATAACGATGTCATCGCGGTGAGCAATCGTCAGGTCCTGTTCTGCCATGAGCAGGCCTTTGCCGACCAGACCGCGCTTCTCCAGCAGCTGGCGCAGCGGGTGCCGGGTTTTACGCCGCTGGTGGTCCCCGCCAGTCGGGTCACGGTGGCAGAGGCGGTTGCCACCTATCTGTTCAACAGCCAGCTGCTGAGCAGGGCGGATGGCAGCATGGCGCTGATCCTGCCCCACGAAGCGCAGGAGCATGCCGGCGTCTGGGAATACCTCAATGAGCTGCTGGCCGGGGACAACCCCATCGCCGCGCTACAGGTGTTCGATCTGCGCGAGAGTATGGCCAACGGCGGCGGTCCGGCGTGCCTGCGCCTGCGGGTGGTGTTGACGGCCGAGGAGTATCAGGCGGTCAATCCGCACGTCCTGATGAACGATACGCTGTTTGCCACCCTCAATGACTGGGTGGATCGCTACTATCGCGATCGCCTTACCCAGGCCGACCTCGCCGACCCGCAACTGCTGCGGGAAGGGCGTGACGCGCTGGATCGGTTGACCCAGATCCTGCAGCTCGGTTCGGTTTATCCATTTCAGCAATAAGGGGGCGCGGTGGAACATTTTCTGGCATTAACCCTGGCGGGGCGTTTGCCCCACCATTTTCACGGCGAGACAGCGCACTTTCGCTGGCACTGGTTGGGTGAGGGGATCCTCGAGCTGACGCCGCATGCGCGCTGCGAGCGCGGGCTGGTACTCTCCTGCGCCATTCATGGCAACGAAACGGCACCGGTGGAGATAGTCGACCACCTGGTGCAGCGACTGGTCCGGGAGGCACTCCCGCTGCGCTGGCGGTTGCTGGTGATCGTTGGCAACCCACCGGCGCTGCGGGCGAATAAGCGCTATCTGCACAGCGATATGAACCGGATGTTTGGCGAGCGCTGGCGGCAGTTTCCGCTCAGTGAGGAGACGCAGCGGGCGCAGCGGCTGGAGCAGGCGGTGGCCCGCTTCTATCGCGACCACGGTGGTCCTCGTTGGCACCTCGATCTGCATACCGCGATCCGCGGGTCGCTACATCCGCGCTTCGGCGTGCTCCCGGCCCGCGATACGCCGTGGGAGGAGGATTTTCTTCACTGGCTGGGCGGCGCCGGGCTGGAGGCGCTGGTGTTTCATCGCCAGCCAGGCGGGACCTTCACCCACTTCAGCTGCGAACGGTTCGCGGCGCTGGCCTGCACCCTTGAGCTGGGCAAAGCGCTGCCGTTGGGTGAAAACGATCTGACGCAGTTTGCCGCCGCCGAAGGCGCGCTTTCCCGGCTGCTGGTGGGGGATCTGGCCATTGCCGACGCCCCGGCGCCGCTGCGCTACCGGGTGGTACAACAGATCACCCGCCATAGCGATGATTTCCGCTTGCATATGGCGGATCAGACGCTCAACTTCACCCCCTTCGAACCCGGCACGCTGCTGGCGGAGGAGGGCGAGACGCGGTATGTGGTGGGGCCTGAGCCGGAGTATGTCCTGTTTCCCAATCCGACGGTGGCGAAGGGACTGCGCGCCGGCCTGATGCTGGAGAAATTATCCTGAGGGCAAGCCGTCCGCCGGGCGGCCTGCTTTATTTCGCGCGTCTTTTTTCGCCATCTTATTTTTTCGTGCGCCAGTGTAAATTTGCAGATTATTCCTGGTAAAATGCTTTGTTTTTAATCTCCCCTCCTTTATACTCTCCATAATTTCTCTGAAAAACAGTAGGTTATTTATTTTTTATTGCAATTCTTCGGCTAAATTCCTTATTTTCTCCATAATTGGCGAGAAACTGTTTTTTACACTTTCATTGTTTTACTCTTGCTCTGACTAATTGACGATTAACGTCGTAAAGTTAATCTCGTCAACACGGCAACGCGCCGTAAGAATAACGTAAAGTAAGGATTGAATGATGAAGAAACTCACTGCACTGTTTGTTGCCTCTACTCTGGCTCTGGGCGCGGCTAACCTGGCACACGCCGCCGATACCACCACCGCGCCGAGCGACAGCAAGCCGATGATGATGCATCATAAAGGCGGCCCGGGTCAGCATGACATGATGTTTAAAGGCCTGAACCTGACCGATGCGCAGAAACAACAGATCCGCGACATCATGAAGAGCCAGCGTGAGAACATGAAGCGTCCGTCCCTCGACGAACGCCGCGCGATGCACGATCTGATCGCCAGCGACACCTTCGATAAGGCGAAAGCGGAAGCGCAGATCGATAAGATGGAAGCGCAGCATAAAGCGATGGCGCTGTCCCGCCTGGAAACGCAGAACAAGATCTACAACATTCTGACTCCAGAGCAGAAAAAACAGTTCAATGCTAATTTTGAGAAGCATCTGACAGAACGCAACGCGCCGGCAGGTAAAATGCCTGCACCTGCTGAATAATGTAGCGCACTGAATCAAGACCGCCGGTCTTGCCCAATAATGCCATCAGGCGTTGGGCAGGGCCGGCGGTTTTTTTATTGGTGGTTTCTCAGCCAAGCGGGTGCAGCGGGTAGTTGCCGCTGAGCAAAGGCTTACAGAGGATCTTGTAACCATCCTGGTCGAATCCGGCGGGCAGACGGGTCAACTCCGCGGCCTGGTCGAGCGAGTCGACGGCCCCCAGCCACAGCCAGTTATGAATGACGTGATACTGCGTCATTTCCGGGCCGCGCTCCTCCAGCGCCACTGGCCCCGCCCACGGCCAGCACACCAGCTGCAGTTTACTCATCTGCGCCAGCAGGCGCTCGCTGTGCGCCTCCACGCTCTCCTTTCCACAGCAGGCGCCGGCGCAGCGGCCCAGCGCGGAGCGAAAGCAGGCGCGGCCGCGGCTGAGCGGTTCCAGACCAAGCAGGCCATAACAGAGGCGCTGTTCGTCGGCAAGGCTCTGCAGCATCTGCAGCGCCGCCCGCCGGTTGGCGAACAGGCCATAGAGATGCTGCTGGTGCGAGAAATCAACCTCGCGGGCGTAGACAATTTGCGGCCGGTGGTCCGCAAGTCGCCAGGCGCAGAGCTGCTTGTTACGCCGTAGCCGCTTGTTAAACAGCGGCTGCTGCTCTTTAATCAGCCGCGCCTCCAGCAGCAGCGCTCCCAGCTCGCCTGCGGTGCGCTGCCAGGTGATACGCCGCGACTGACGCAGCATCGCGGCCTCTTCGGGCGTGCGCAGGTGAGATAACACACGGCTGCGAAGGTTGACGCTCTTACCGATATAGAGCGGCATTGTGTCGCTGTCGCCGTGAAACTGATAGACGCCCGGCAGCTTTGGCAGCGCCTCCAGCCACGGGCGAAGATGTTCGGGATATTCATAGATCGCCGCCGCTTCAAACTCCAGACGCGGGGCAGATTGCTTTCTGGCCACATTAACTCCTGATACTGTCTATCTATCCAGTATAGCAGGCGGTTTTTGCGGCGAAAAGCGCAAAAAATAACCCCGGCGCGGGCCGGGGCGGGGAGGGACTATTTTTTCCAGAAATCGTCAAAGACGGTGATCGGTGGCCGACGCTTGTGTTCGGTTTTCAGATACCAGCCTTCGATCGTTTTGGCGATACTGGGATCCAGCGTTTTGCCTTCCAGATAATCGTCGATGTTCTCGTAGGTGACACCCAGGGCCACTTCATCCGGCAGGGAGGGGCGATCGTCTTCCAGGTCGGCGGTCGGCAGCTTCTTATACAGATGTTCCGGGCAGCCGAGATGGGCCAGTAGCTGTTTGCCCTGACGTTTGTTCAGGCGGAAAATTGGGTTGATGTCGGTGCCGCCGTCGCCATATTTGGTGAAGAAGCCGGTAATCGCTTCCGCCGCATGGTCGGTGCCGACCACCACCCCTTTGGTCATTCCGGCGATGCTGTACTGGGCCTTCATCCGCTCACGGGCTTTTTCGTTACCGCGAACAAAGTCGCTCAGTTCGATCCCCGCTTCGCGGAGCGCCTGTTCACTGGCCAGTACCGAGGCTTTGATATTCACCGTCAGCACCCGGTCAGGCTGGATAAAGGCGATGGCGTCCTGGCAGTCCTGCTCATCCGCCTGTACGCCATAGGGCAACCGAACGGCAATAAACTGCAGGCTGCTGTCGCCCGTTTCGGCACGCAGTTCATTAATCGCCATCTGGCACAGTTTCCCCGTCAGGGTGGAGTCCTGGCCGCCGCTGATACCCAGCACCAGCGATTTAATAAACGGGTAGGTCTGCAGGTAGGACTTCAGGAAATCGACGCTGCGGCGGATCTCGCCGGCGACATCAATCTGCGGCTTTGCGCCCAGCGCCTGAATAATCTCTTGTTGTAGCGTCATCGCGCCCTCCGAAAGTGAATCTGTTTGGCAAGCTGTTGGCTTAAAGCTACCTCTTTGCCGCTGAAACGACAAGGACCGGGGTTTTGACTGCCGGAAAAGAAGGCAATCAATGACATAGGATTTCATTATAGATGCCACTGCGCGGGAGAAACCGCCGGTCGGCAGCGGCGCGTCAATCCTGTTTACGCAATAACACAATCAGACATGATTTCGCTGTTCGGCTTGAAAAATAACACTATTTATTCCAGGCTTATCGTTACACAGTAGAAAAGAGGAACCAAAATGAACAAAAGCTTAGCAGGAATACTGGGCGTCACCGTCGCGTTAACCTTACTGGCGGGCTGTACCGCTTACGATCGTACCAAAGACCAGTTTACCCAGCCGGTGGTGAAAGATGTGAAGAAAGGGATGTCGCGTCAGCAGGTGATGCAGATCGCTGGCAAACCTTCAACGGAAGTGACCATGGTTCATGCCCGCGGCACCTGCCAGACCTACATCCTCGGTCAACGGGATGGTAAAGTTGAGACCTACTTTGTGGCCCTCGACGACACTGGCCATGTGATTAACTCCGGCTACCAGACCTGCGCCGAGTATGATACTGACCCGCGCAACGCTAAGTAAGCTTCCTACTGTTTACTGAGCCCTACGTAAGCCCGACCACTGGTCGGGCTTTTTTGTGAGTACTGATGCTTATTTAATTGCGCGAATTATTTGGGTGAAAATGTGAGGGTAGTCAAAACCAGAGGTCAATGAGAGACAATTCTGTTCAACAGCGAATTATCCTGGCGGCTCAGCTTGCCGTATACTCAACCCATAAACAGAATTAACCGGATGTTACCAGTCTTACCGGCTCTCAGCGGTTGCTGAAGGCCCTGGTCTCACACATTGAGGAAGCGTTCATGGAAAAGAAACACATTTATCTCTTCTGCTCGGCAGGCATGTCTACATCACTGCTGGTATCCAAAATGCGCGCGCAGGCAGAAAAATACGAAGTCCCGGTCATTATTGAAGCCTATCCCGAAACCCTGGCAGGTGAAAAGGGACCGGAAGCCGACGTGGTATTATTAGGGCCACAAATTGCGTATATGTTACCGGAAATTCAGCGCCTGCTGCCGAATAAACCGGTAGAAGTCATCGATTCTCTTCTGTATGGCAAGGTGGATGGTTTAGGTGTATTGAAAGCCGCCGTCGCGGCCATTAAGAAAGCTGCAGCACAATAATTTTAACTTTTAAAACTCGATGTATTTTGACGCCTGGCGGCACTCTGTTGCCGGACGTCAAAAAATAAAGAGTTTATTTTCCCGTCAAAGAGTAATTTCATACATCATCGCCGTAATAGTTTATTGCGGCTTTTAAGGGTATTGACTATGAGTAAAGTGATCGACTCGCTTGAAAAGGTACTCCTTCCTTTTGCAGTGAAAATAGGAAAGCAGCCGCATATTAATGCGATTAAAAACGGATTTATTAAGTTAATGCCGTTGACCCTCGCCGGGGCCATGTTTGTATTAATTAACAACGTTTTTCTGAGCTTCGGCGAAGGCTCTTTCTTTTATTCTATGGGCATTCGACTGGATGCCTCCACCATTGAAACCTTAAACGGCTTTAAGGCTATCGGCGGGAACGTCTATAACGGTACCCTCGGCATTATGTCGCTGATGGCGCCGTTCTTTATCGGCTCCGCGCTGGCGGAAGAGCGCAAAGTTGACCCGATGGCCGCGGGCCTGCTGGCGGTGGCGGCCTTCATGACCGTGACCCCGTATAGCGTGGGCGAAGCCTATGCGGTGGGCGCCAACTGGCTGGGCGGGCAGAACATCATCTCCGGGATGATTATCGGTCTGGTTGTCGCGGAACTGTTCACCTTCGTGATCCGTCGTAACTGGGTGATCAGACTGCCGGACAGCGTGCCAGGGTCAGTATCGCGCTCTTTCTCCGCGCTGATCCCGGGCTTCTTGATCCTCTCCATCTTCGGCATTATCTCGTGGGCCCTGTCGAGCTACGGCAGCAACTTCCACCAGATCATCATGGACTCGATCTCCACGCCGCTGGCGGCGATGGGCAGCGTGGTCGGCTGGGCATACGTTATCTTTAACTCCCTGCTGTGGTTCTTCGGTGTGCACGGTTCCCTGGCGCTGACGGCGCTGGATAACGGCATCATGACCCCGTGGGCGCTGGAAAACATCGCGCTGTACAACCAGTACGGCTCGGTTGATGCGGCTATCGAAGCAGGCAAACAGTTCCACTTCTGGGCCAAGCCGATGCTCGACTCCTACATCCTGCTGGGTGGCTCCGGGGCAACGTTGGGTCTGATTATCGCCATCTTTATCGCTTCCCGTCGCGCTGACCATCGTCAGGTGGCGAAGCTGGCACTGCCGTCAGGCATCTTCCAGATTAACGAACCGATTCTGTTTGGTCTGCCGATCATTATGAACCCGGTGATGTTCATCCCCTTCGTGCTGGTCCAGCCGATTCTGGCGGCCATTACGCTGGCGGCCTACAGCCTGGGGATTATCCCACCGGTGACCAACCTGGCGCCGTGGACCATGCCGACCGGTCTGGGAGCGTTCTTTAACAGTAACGGCAGCGTGGCCGCCCTGCTGGTGGCCCTGTTCAACCTTGGCGTCGCGACTCTGGTCTACCTGCCGTTTGTGGTGCTGTCGAATAAAGCGCAGACCGTCATCGAGCAGGAAGAGAGCGAAGAAGACATCGCTAACGCACTGAAATTCTGATACCGCGCGGTACGGGCAGTGCCCCGTACCGCCTGATAAATGAGGGAAATATTATGTTTGATCTGGACAACATCGACGCGGTAGAAACCCCGGAAAATGACCTCGAAGAGGTGGTGATGGGGTTGATTATCAACTCCGGACAGGCCCGCAGCCTGGCCTATGGCGCGCTGAAGCAGGCGAAGCAGGGCGATTTTGCCGCGGCGAAAGCGATGATGGAGCAGTCGCGCCAGGCGCTGAGCGAGGCGCATCGCGTGCAGACCCAGCTTATCGAAAGCGACGAGGGCGAAGGCAAAATGAAGGTCAGCCTGGTGCTGGTGCATGCTCAGGACCATCTGATGACCTCGATGCTGGCCCGTGAGCTGGTCGCCGAATTGATTGAGCTGCACGAGAAGGTACAATAGGCCATCGCGACGATGAGGCAGCCCAGGATGATGACCACCGAGATCAGTACCGCCAGAGAACAACAGCTGTTCAACGGGAAGAACTTTCATGTGGTCATCTATAACAAAACGGAAAGCGTGAGCGGGCTTCACCAGCATGATTACTACGAATTTACCGTGGTATTAACCGGGCGCTATTACCAGGAGATCAATGGCAAACGGGTGCTGCTGGAGCGCGGGGATTTCGTCTTTATCCCAATGGGTTCGCACCACCAAAGCTTTTACGAATTTGGGGCGACGCGCATCCTTAACGTCGGCATCAGCAGACGCTTCTTTGAGAAACATTATCTGCCGCTGCTGCCGTTTGGCCTGGTGGCCTCACAGGTTTACGCCGTGCAGAGCTCTTTTCTCGGCTACGTTGAGTCGGTCATCGCCTCACTCAATTTTCGCGAAACGGAATTTGACGAATTTATCGAGCTGGTTTCCTTTTATGTCATTAACCGTTTACGCCACTATCGTGAAGAGCCGGTTGCCGATGTTATTCCGCAATGGCTAAAAAATACCGTTGAGGCCATGCACGATAAGCTGAAATTCGGTGAGGGCGCGCTCGAGAATATGGTTCGTCTCTCGGGAAAAACGCAGGAATATTTAACCCGGGCGACCCAGCGCTATTATGGTAAAACGCCGATGCAGATAATTAATGATATCCGTATTAACTTTGCCAAAAAGCAGCTGGAAATTACCAACTATTCGGTGACGGATATTGCGTATGAATCCGGGTACAGTAGCCCGAGCCTGTTTATTAAAACCTTTAAAAAACTGACGTCGTTTACGCCGAGCAGTTATCGCAAACATTTGACCAGTATTAATTAAACCCGCGCGGTTTTAGCCGCCCGGTTTATACCGTAAATCATTCAAGTTAACTGTCCGCATTGTTGCGGAGAGCGGCCTGCGTCCAGGCGTAGCGCCCAAGGGAGAAAAAGATGAGCCAGAAATTAAAAGTAGTCACTATTGGCGGCGGCAGCAGCTATACCCCGGAATTACTGGAAGGCTTTCTGAAACGTTACCATGAACTGCCGGTCACTGAACTGTGGCTGGTGGACGTGGAAGAGGGCCAGGAGAAGCTCGATATTATCCATGCGCTGTGCGAGCGGATGGTGGAAAAAGCCGGCGTGCCGATGAAGGTCTATAAAACGCTGGATCGCCGTGCGGCGCTGCAGGGCGCGGATTTTGTCACCACCCAGCTGCGCGTGGGCCAGCTGAAGGCGCGTGAAAAAGATGAGCGTATTCCGCTGAGCCACGGCTACCTGGGCCAGGAGACCAACGGGGCGGGTGGGCTGTTTAAAGGGCTGCGCACCATCCCGGTAATTTTCGATATCGTAAAAGATGTGCAGGAGATTTGCCCGGACGCGTGGATCATCAACTTCACCAACCCGGCGGGCATGGTCACCGAGGCGGTCTATCGCCACACCAGTTTCAAACGCTTTATCGGCGTGTGCAACATTCCTATCGGCATGAAGATGTTCATCACCGACGTGCTGCAGCTCAGCCCGAGCGATGAGCTGAATATCGACCTGTTCGGTCTGAATCATCTGGTGTTCGTCCGCGACGTGCTGGTTAACGGCGTCTCGCGCTTCGATGAACTGCTGGACGGCGTGGCCTCTGGCCGCCTGACCGCGAACTCGGTGAAAAATATTTTCGACCTGCCGTTTAGCGAGGGGCTGATCCGCTCCCTGCGCCTGATCCCATGCTCCTATCTGCTCTACTACTTTAAGCCAAAAGAGATGCTGGCGATTGAGATGGGCGAGTACTATAAGGGCGGCGCGCGCGCCCAGGTGGTGCAGAAGGTGGAGAAACAGCTGTTCGAGCTGTATAAAAATCCGGATCTCAAGGTCAAGCCGAAGGAGCTGGAGCAGCGCGGCGGCGCCTATTACTCCGATGCCGCTTGCGAAGTGATCAACGCTATCTATAACGACAAGCAGACTGAGCACTATGTGAATATCCCGCATCATGGCCACGTGGATAATATCCCGGCGGACTGGGCGGTCGAGATGAGCTGCACCTTAGGTCGCGACGGCGCGAAGCCGACGCCGCGCATCACCCATTTCGATGAGAAGGTACTGGGGCTTATCTACACCATCAAGGGGTTCGAAGTGGCGGCCAGCCAGGCGGCGATCAGCGGCGAGCTGAATGATGTGCTGCTGGCGCTGAACTTAAGCCCGCTGATCCATTCCGATCGTGACGCCGAGCAGCTGGCGCGGGAGATGATTCTGGCGCATGAAAAATGGCTGCCGAACTTTGCGGCGACTATCGAAAAACTGAAATCTTAACAGGAGCGGCCAATGGAACGCGTATTGATCGTCAATGCCGACGACTTCGGCCTCAGTAAAGGGCAGAACTACGGCATTATCGAGGCCTGCCGCAACGGCGTGGTGACATCGACCACGGCGCTGGTCAACGGCGCGGCCATTGACCACGCCGCCCAGCTAAGCCGCAGTACCCCGGAGCTGGCGGTCGGCATGCACTTTGTGCTGACGCTGGGCGAGCCGCTGTCGGCCATGCCGGGATTAACCCGCGAAGGCCGGCTGGGCAAATGGATCTGGCAGCAGGCAGAAGAAGGTCGCCTGCCGCTGGAGGAGATCGCCCACGAGCTGGCGTGTCAGTACCGTCGTTTTGTCGATCTCTTCGGTCATGAGCCGACGCATCTCGACAGCCACCACCATGTGCATATGATCGCCCCGATCTATCCCATCGTGGCGGCCTTTGCCCGCGAGAAGGGTATCGCGTTACGTATTGACCGCCAGGTGGCGGCGCAGAGTGGGCTCGATCAACAGGCGGCGCGCAGCAGCGCAGGCTTCAGCAGCGAGTTTTACGGCGAAGCTGTCTCTGAGGAACTGTTTCTGCAGACGCTGGATGCCTCAATCGCCCGCGGGGAGCGTTCCCTGGAGGTGATGTGTCATCCGGCTTTTGTCGATCAGACCATTATGGGCAGCGCCTACTGCTACCCGCGGCTGGGTGAGCTTGATGTGCTGACGTCTGCCGCGCTGAAAGCGGCGGTAGCCGACCGGGGTTATCGTCTGGGAACCTACCGCGACGTGTAAGCCCGATGGGGGAAAGGGAAAGTGAATCAAGCCCGGCACCGTGTGCCGGGCTTTTTACTACGCCGGAATAGCGGCGATTTTTGGACTTCTCGACCACACGCGATGCGCCGTCATCAGGGCGAGCAGTGTGTCCGCCGCTGGCGTGTCGAGAGCATCGGTGACGATGACCCCCTCTTCACCCTGGGCTGGGACCTGCAGAACGGACGTCAGCTGTCGCGCATCCCCTGCCAGCAGGATCGGCTTCAGATGCTTATAGGCTTCCAGCAGGTAATAGCGCGCGTCGCCGCTCTGGCTCAGGGCGCTGAGGTCGCCGCCAGGCACCACTACCGCATCCACCGTCAGCGATGGGGAACCGGCGAAGGTGCCGGCGATCGGCAGGGGAGAGCCATCGTCGGCGATGACTTCGCCCATCCGCGAGTAGAGCAGCTTGCTGTGCACGCCCTGGGCCTGCAGCGCCTGCAGGAGATGGACCAGATCCTGCGCCGAGGTGCGTTCGTTGAGCAGGACGGCCACTACACGGCCTTTCACATCCCCTTCGGCGTCGGCGTAGAGGCTGAGGCTGGGGTCTTTCTCCACGCCGTTGACCGGGGAAGGCAGGGTAATGTTACGCTGATAATCGCTCAGTTCGATACCTAAGTTCGCCCCGACCGCTTCCGCCAGCTTAGTATCAATGTGGGCCAGATGATCGACCACCCGCTCGCGGATCCAGGTGCGGACCACTTTGCTGAGTTCAAAGCTGAAACCATCGATAATATGCTGCTGCTCAATCGGCGTCTGGCTCAGCCAGAACAGACGCGGCTGGGCGTAATATTCGCCGAACGAAGGGCTGCGCTGGCGGATTTTTTCGCCGTCGACGCGCTCGGCGAGGGACTCAAAGCCGCCGCGTTTGGCCGCTGGCGGCGTCTCGCGCGGCCAGTTGTCGTTAATGGAGTTGGGCTCGTAGTTGGCCGGATTGGTGTCAATGTCCATCCGGTGCATCCCGTCGCGCTGGAAATTGTGATACGGGCAGGTTGGACGGTTGATGGGGATTTCATGGAAGTTCGGCCCACCCAGGCGGCTAATTTGCGTATCGGTGTAAGAGAAGAGGCGCCCCTGCAGCAGCGGATCGTTGCTGAAATCAATGCCCGGTACGATATGCCCGGGATGAAAGGCCGCCTGTTCGTTTTCGGCAAAGAAGTTGTCCGGATTGCGGTTGAGGACCATCTTGCCAACCCGTAAGACCGGCACCAGCGCCTCGGGGATCAGCTTGGTGGGATCGAGCAGATCGAAGTCAAAATCAAACTCGTTCTCCTCGGGGATGAGCTGCAGGCCAAGCTCAAATTCCGGGTAGTCCCCGGCTTCGATGGCCTCCCACAGGTCGCGGCGATGAAAATCGGGGTCGCGACCGGTCAGCTTCTGCGCTTCATCCCACACCAGCGACGCCTTGCCGGCGACGGGTTTCCAGTGGAAGCGAACGAAGGTGGCTTTGCCCTCGGCGTTGATCAGACGGAAAGTGTGGATCCCAAAGCCTTCCATGGTGCGATAGCTGCGCGGGATGCCGCGATCCGACATCGCCCACATCACATTGTGCAGCGTTTCCGGTTGCAGGGAGACATAGTCCCAGAAAGTATCGTGGGCGCTCTGTCCCTGCGGGATGGCCCAGTGAGGCTCAGGCTTCACGGCGTGGACAAAGTCGGGGAACTTCATCGCGTCCTGGATGAAGAAGACCGGTGTGTTGTTGCCGACCAGGTCAAAAATCCCTTCGTCAGTGTAAAACTTGGTAGCGAAGCCGCGAATATCGCGGACGGTGTCCGCCGACCCCGCGCCGCCCTGCACGGTGGAGAAGCGCACAAAGACCGGGGTGATCTTATCGGCTGCCGAGAGAAAATCGGCTTTGGTCAACGCTGTCAGGCTTTTGTAGGGCTGGAAGTAACCGTGGGCCGCTGAGCCGCGGGCATGAACGATACGCTCCGGAATTCGCTCATGGTCGAAGTGGGTGATCTTCTCCCGCAGAATAAAATCTTCCAGCAGTGTTGGGCCGCGGGCGCCGGCGCGCAGCGAATTCTGATCGTCGGCAATGCGCACGCCCTGGTTGGTGGTCAGCGGATAGTCTTCTCCGCCTTTGCGCTGCGGCTCCAGGGCGTCGAGTTTATTGCTGTGGGTATCAGGCGCTTTCAGGCTGCCAGGGGCGGTCGGTTCAGCGCCCGGGGCGGTGGGTTTCGGCGTGGGGCG
Source organism: Klebsiella sp. X1-16S-Nf21 (assembly GCF_002837615.1). Lineage (NCBI taxonomy): Bacteria > Pseudomonadati > Pseudomonadota > Gammaproteobacteria > Enterobacterales > Enterobacteriaceae > Klebsiella > Klebsiella sp. X1-16S-Nf21. The sequence goes on along the minus strand of NZ_PJDK01000037.1, from coordinate 38,693 downwards.
CCACTCCTGGTCATCCGGCGCCAGCGAGTCGAGCCCCGGTTTCGCTTCCTCGCTGTCGTGGACCGGTGCCTGCTGGTGGTGAGGGTTTGGGTGCTTATCAGACATTACTCGTCTCCTGCTTTCATTGCTAAAAGTGGTCGTTGATAAACCAAAACCCTTCTAACTATAGAACATTACGCTGCCTGCGCCCGGCGCAGGGGCAGGGAGTTATCCTAAAATGCGCATCGGCGGCAGGGGGGCGACGAACGGGTCCACAATCGGCTATGATAGAGGTTTCTGTTTCCCGCTCTGTTTAGTGAATCCATTTGTTATGAAACCATTGCGCCAACAAAATCGCCCTGTCATTAGCTACGTGCCGCGCGTGGAGCCTGCGCCTCCGGAACATGCCGTGAAAATGGACCATTTTCGCGATGTCTGGATTTTGCGCGGGAAGTATGTCGCCTTTCTGCTGATGGGGGAGCATTTTCGCCGCTCGCCAGCGTTCAGCGTGCCGGAGTCGGCCCAGCGCTGGGCTAACCAGGTGCGTCAGGAAGGTGAGATTGAAGCCTGAGTCTGCTGCAGAAATAAAAAAACCGCTGATAATCAGCGGTTTTTTTGTGCTTACCGTTTAGCGATGCGCCAGCTCGGCCTCTTCTTCGCTATCGAAAATCGACTTGTCGGTCTGGCGCAGCCACTGGCTGGTCAGGGTCCCGGCGGTCATTGAGCCGTTAACGTTCAGCGCGGTACGCCCCATGTCGATCAGCGGTTCGACGGAGATCAGCAGCGCTACCAGGGTCACCGGCAGGCCCATCGCCGGCAGAACGATTAGCGCGGCGAAGGTGGCCCCGCCGCCCACCCCGGCGACGCCCGCCGAGCTGACGGTGACGATGCCCACGAGGGTGGCAATCCACATCGGATCCAGCGGGTTAATGCCCACGGTCGGCGCGACCATGACTGCCAGCATGGCCGGGTAGATACCGGCGCAGCCGTTCTGGCCGATGGTGGCGCCAAAGGAGGCGGAGAAGCTGGCAATTGACTCCGGTACGCCCAGGCGTCGGGTCTGCGCTTCCACGTTCAGCGGAATCGACGCGGCGCTGGAGCGGCTGGTGAAGGCGAAGGTGATCACCGGCCAGACTTTACGGAAGTACTTCAGCGGGCTGATGCCGTTAATCGCCAGCAGCAGGCCGTGGACGACAAACATAATGCCCAGCGCAATGTACGAAGCTACCACGAAGCCGCCAAGTTTGATGATGTCCTGCAGATTCGACCCGGCAACCACTTTGGTCATCAGGGCCAGTACGCCGTAAGGGGTCAGCTGCATCACCAGACGAACCAGCTTCATCACCCAGCCCTGCAGGGTATCGATGGCCGTCAGCACGCGCTGGCCTTTTTCCACATCCTCTTTCAGCAGCTTAAGCGCTGCCACGCCGAGGAATGCCGAGAAAATGACGATACTGATGATGGAGGTCGGGTTAGCCCCGGTCAGGTCAGCAAACGGGTTCTTCGGCACAAAGGAAAGGATCAGCTGCGGTACGCTGAGATCGGCCACTTTTCCCACATAGTTGCTCTGGATGGCGTTCAGACGGGCGGTTTCTGCGCTGCCCTGAACCAGACCCTCGGCGGTGAGGCCGAACATATTGGTCACCAGCACGCCAACCAGCGCAGCGATAAGCGTGGTGAACAGCAGAGTGCCGATGCTCAGGAAGCTGATTTTTCCCAGCTGAGAGGCATTATGCAGCCTGGCCACCGCGCTCAGGATCGAGGCGAAGACCAGCGGCATCACAATCATTTGCAGCAGCTGGACATAGCCATTACCGACGATATTGAACCACTGGATGGAATCCTTCAGCACCTGGCTGTCAGACCCGTAGATCAGCTGCAGAGCCAGACCAAAGACCACACCAATGGCCAGACCAACCAGCACTTTCCTGGCCAGGCTCCACTGTTTATGGCGAGTTTGCCCCAGCGCAAACAGTAATACGGCGAACACGACTACGTTCGCTATTAATGGAAAGTTCATCCCCGTTCTCCTGATATTTTTATAACCTGGGCTGGTGGATAACCAGCTCTTATGACGGCAAGGTTAGCAGAAGGCGTTATCAAGGACTTATATTCAAATGGAATGGGTTATAACCAAATGGTGTTTTCCGGCGGTTTATCGGCCACTCTGGTGACTAATAAAGCGATTGAAGGTGATTTGCAGGGAATTGATCACCCCGGAAGACCAGCGTATTGCGCTGTTGTCCGCCAGCGTCTGCGGCATCCAGACGGCATAGACGAACAGCGCCATGCATAAAGCGCGCTCCAGTTGGTTACCCTTGCGCGGCGCGAGGATCGGCAGCCGGAAGCGCCAGCGGCAGGGCCACAGCAACGGCACCCCGGCGGGGGTGAGCATATCGGCGAGGATGTGGCTGAGATAGCCCAGCACCAGGCCCTGGAGGGCGTCCGCCGGGACAAGCCAGCTGTCAGGCACCTTGAGGTAGAATAGCGTCAGCGCGCCAAAGACGGCCAGCAGGCTGTGGGTGAAGCCGCGGTGGCCAAAGGCCCGCGCCACGGGCTTTGAGATCCAGCTCAGCCGCTGGCCGAGAAATGACTTAGGGTGATCGATATCCGGCAGCAGGCAGGTCAATACCGCAGAGGGCACAATATGCCACCAGTCGCCCTGCGCCAGCACCGGCGTTAACTCTGCGTTTTTGGCAAATACTGCGCAGGCGATTGAAAAGAAGAGATGGCCTTCCGCCGTCATGATAACACACCCTAAACTGTCGATTCATACAGTATAGGGTTTTTATACAGTGTACGGAAGAGGTGACGGTGTAACTCTTTGTCACAAATTCTCAGCGTGCCAGCCATCCTCCATCGACGGCCAGCGTATAGCCGTTAATATAGTCGGCGGCGGCCGAGGCGAGAAACACCACCGGCCCCTGCAGGTCTTTGGGTTCTCCCCAGCGACCGGCGGGAATGCGCTCGAGGATCGCCTGGTTACGTTCTTCATCTTCGCGCAGCGCCTGGGTGTTATTTGTGGCCATATATCCTGGCGCAATGGCGTTGACGTTGATGCGTTGGCCGGCCCATTCGTTGGCCAGCAGACGGGTCAAACCCAGCACGCCGCTTTTCGAGGCGGTGTAGGAGGGGACGCGGATCCCACCCTGAAACGAGAGCATCGAGGCGATGTTAATGATTTTTCCGCCATCGCCCTGGCGAATGAACTGCCTGGCGACCGCCTGGCTGAGAAAGAAAACCGCTTTTAGATTCAGATCGATCACCGCGTCCCAGTCGCTTTCCGTGAAGGTCAGGGCATCATGGCGGCGGATAATCCCGGCGTTATTGACCAGAATATCGACCCGACCCATCGCCGCGACCGCCTGGTCGACCAGCACGCTCATCTCATCCTGACGGCTGAGATCCGCCTGAATGGCATGAAAGCGGCGACCCAGCGCCTGAACCTGTGCTGCCGTGTCATGGGGAATTTTACGGTTGATGCCGACGATATCGCACCCGGCCTGCGCCAGGCCCAGCGTCATTCCCTGTCCCAGTCCGGTATCGCAACCGGTCACGATGGCGACCTTACCCGTCAGGTCGAAGGCGTTCAGTACCATATTCACCTCTGTCAGCTGATCTTCAGGCGTACGATGACGCCACCTGTGACCAGCATAGAGGCAGGAAAACAAAATTACAATAAAAATGAAACGACGTTTTGATTTTATTGCCGGCGGCGTGACAGCGATCGCGTCACCCGCCAGCGTCCTTACCCGAGCAGGGCTTCGGCAGTCAGGGCCTGCAGTGACGGGAGCTTGACGTCCGCCAGCACGAAGCGCGGGTCGCGGCTGTTCTCCGCTTCCGGTACCACGATAGCGCGCATGCGCGCGGCTTTGCTGGCGATCATGCCGTTGACCGAATCCTCCAGCGCGACGCAGCGCTGCGGGTCGACTCCCAGGGCAGCGGCGCAGTTGAGGTATACCTGCGGGTGCGGTTTGCTCCAGGGCAGATGTTCCGCGGAGGCGAGCGCATCAAACTGGTCGCGCAGTTCGAACATGTTGAGCACTTTCTCCAGCATCACCAGCGGCGAGGCCGAGGCCAGCCCCACCTTTAAGCCCTGAGCTTTACACAGGGCCACCGCCTCGCGTACGCCCGGTAGCAGCGGGCGTGAGGCTTCTACCAGCTCGATGGCCCGGCGGATAATGCGCGCGGTGGCTTCTGCGCGATCGACGCCGTGCCACGGCTGCTGGGCATACCACAGATCCACCACAAGGTCGATTCGCAGACCAAGCAGGTCGGGCAGTTCATCGCGGCGGCGGGTATCCACCCCCAGGCTTTCCATGACCTCGACCTCCGCCTGATCCCAGAGCGGCTCAGAGTCAATCAGCAACCCGTCCATATCAAAAATCGCGGCCTCAATGCGGCGCTTCGCTGACATATGTCCTTCTCCTGTTGCGTAATCAGATAAACGAATCGGCATTCATGGTATATCATACCGCGCGTTATTGGGCGAAATTCGCCGTGGAAGATAGACTTATACCCGACACATTCGGGTCAGCGAGGAGCGCCTGCGCCACGCAACAGGCGGCAGGCGAATCACCAACGCGTCTTTAACAAGGGGAACTCATGACGTACCAACAAGCTGGACGCATAGCGGTTATCAAACGCATTTTGGGATGGGTCATCTTTATTCCCGCCGTGCTGTCGACGCTGATTTCTGTCCTCAAATTTATGTATGAGCACAGTGAAAAGAAACCCGGCATTGACGCGGTAATGATGGATTTTGCGCATGTCATGATTGAGATGATGCGCTTTAACACGCCGTTCCTGAACTTTTTCTGGTACAACTCGCCGCTGCCGGATTTCCACCACAGCCTGAACATCGGCTTCTGGATCATCTTCATTCTGGTTTTTGTCGGCATGGCGCTGCAGGCCTCCGGCGCGCGGATGGCGAGGCAGGCGAAATTTCTTCGCGAGGGGATTGAGGATCAGCTGATCCTCGAGCAGGCCAAAGGCGCAGAAGGGTTATCCCGTGAGCAGCTCGCTGAGCGGATCGTGGTACCGCGCCATACCATCCTGGTGCAATATTTCCCGCTGTATGTGCTGCCGGTGATCGTGATTATTATCGGCTACTTCTTCTTCTCGCTGCTGGGCTTTCTGTAAGCCAGGTGCCCGGTTAGCCGGGCACCATATTATTCTGCCGGCAGAGCCCGCGGTTTACCCTGATTATCGACGGCAACGTAGATAAACAGCGCTTCCGTCGCCTTATAGCGCTGGCCAATCGGTTCAGAAGAGACTTTTTTCACCCACACTTCGATGTTAATCGTCACTGAGGTGTTGCCGCGCTTCACGCAGCGGGCGTAGCAGCACACCACGTCGCCGACGGCGACCGGGCGTAAAAAGGTCATCCCATCCACGCGCACGGTCACCACGCGACCCTGAGCGATCTCTTTGGCCATGATGGCGCCACCGATATCCATCTGCGACATCAGCCAGCCGCCAAAAATATCCCCGTTGGCATTGGTATCCGCCGGCATCGCCAGGGTGCGTAAAACCATTTCGCCCTTCGGGGCAAGATCTGTAGTTGTCATGCTCTACTCTGTTGTGGTCAAAGACGATCAGCGGGATGCTACTATGAAAACGGGGCGGAGAGAATAGGGGAAAGCGCCCGCAGAGGCGGGCGCGGTGGTTCAGAAGGAGAGGGTAACGCCGGCGTAATACGCGCGGCCAGGCTCATTGTAGGTCGAGGCGCCGGCGTTTTCGCGATACAGTTGCTTATCAAACAGATTACTTATTCCGGCGTTCAGGCGAATATCCCGGTTTAGCTGATACTGGGTACCGATCCCCACGATGGAATAGGCACCTACCTCGGTGGTGGCAAGGGTCCCGGTTTCGTTGCGAATTTCCGCATACTGACGCGGCTGCTGACGGCCATAAAGCGTCCAGTTCACATTCGCAGACAGGGCACCGTTTACCTGCCAGTCGAGCATCGTGTTAATGGTATATTTCGGGATCACCGACAGCGGATTGCCTGTCTCTTTACTTTCTGATTTGAGCATCCAGGTGGCATTGGTCCGCCAGCTTAGGACATCTCTCAGCACCGGGATCAGCAGATTTCCTTCCAGCCCCTCGACCACGGCTTTGCCGCCGTTCTGCCACTGCAGAATATTATTGCCGCTGGAGGTATAGCCCAGCACCTCGGTTCCGGAGACGATTTTGTTTTTGTAATCGTTGCGGAACCAGGTAACCCCGGCAGCGTAACCATTAATGTTGAATTCGATACCGATCTCTTTGTTAATACTGATCTCCGGATCGAGGTCAGGGTTGCCCAGCAGATAGCAGCTGCCTTCAGCTATAGTGTTCGGACAACCGTTGCCGCGGGTGGAGAGCAAATAGCCTTCACTGGATTGATAGAGGTTAGGCGCTTTAAACACGCGCGCGATACCGGCCTTCAGCGTGAACATATCGCTCAGCTCCTGAGACAGATTGAGGCTTGGACTCCAGTTGCTGCCAAACTGATTATGATAATCGAAGCGGATGCCGGGGATCAGGTTGGTGCCAGGCACGGCTTCGATATTATCTTCCAGATAGATACCGGTGAGGGTGGCGCTGTTTTTGGTACTACGTTGCGTAGGGTCGCCCGAGGTCCCAGGGATAGTCTCGCCGTTGCTGTTAGTGGCCTGCATTGATGCCGGGTCGTCGAGCTGATCATGGTTCCATTCCATTCCCAGCGTCAGCGTCTGGTCCGCCAGCCAGAAGAAAGGCACATTGAATTCCGAGGTAGTACGCCAGGATTCCAGACGGCTGGTGGCATAATCCTCACTGTTGATCATGCCCTCGACGCGGCCGGTGGAGCCTTCCTGCAGGCGGGTATTGTTGGTTTTCTCGTAGTAAACACCGGCTTTGGACTGGCCCCAATCCCATAGACCGTTGTAGGTCAGTCCCCAGGACTGGCGATAGAGGCGATTAGTTTCGTGGCCGTACAGGGAGTCCACCAGCCCGTTCGGGCTAAGATTGCCGTTGCTGTACTGGGTATCACCAGCATAGATATTCCCCTGGCGACTATAGGCATAGCTGAAATCGAGGATCTGTTGCGGGGTCATTTTCCATGACAGCAAGGCGTTAATATCTTTATTGCGTACCCCTTCGCGCCCCGCAGCGTAAGAGCCGTTTTGCGCATGGTTAATATCCCAGGCGTCGGGTTCCGTTTTATTGATATTGCCATACAGGCGCATCGTCAGCGCTTCGCCGGCCAGTGGGCCGCTGAGATTGAAGTTAGCGCGATTGGTCGTGCCTTCCTTGTTGTTTTCCGGCTGGTTGGTAAAGAAAGACAGCGAACCGTGCCAGTTGTTGGTCGGGCGTTTGGTAATGATATTGACCACTCCGCCCGCCGCGCCGGAACCATAGCGCGCGGCTGCCGGACCGCGGAGAACTTCAATCCTTTCGACCATCTCTGCAGGTACCCAGTTGCTGTCGCCCCGGGTATCGCGTTCGCCGCGCCAGCTATAGCGAACCGCGTTACGTGACGTGACCGGTACCCCATCTATCAGGATCAGGGTGTTCTCCGGCCCCATGCCGCGGATATCAATCTGGCGGTTGTTGCCCCGACTGCCGCTGGCGCTGTTGCCGGTCAAGTTCACCCCGGGCATTTTACGGATGATGTCTGAGAGATCGTTGACCGGCGGCTGCTTAGCAATATCATCTGCCGTGATAATCGACACCCCGGGCTGTTGCTTAAGCACCTCTTCCGCCGTACTGCGCACAATCATCGTTTCGGTATCTTGTTCTGATTCTTCAGCAAAGGCGTTAGGGGCGAGGAGACTGGATATGACCAGCGCCAGGGTCGTGGGGACAGAATATTGCGGCGATCTCATGTAAATATCCTTTTCAAAGCAATTCAAAATGAGATCGAGAATATTAATGATAACCATTATCATTACAATGTAACGAGATGAATCTCCATAAAATCCTCACAATTACCGCAACTTTTTATGCAGTTGAGAGAAATCGTGAAGAGAGCCTGCACAGTGTGGCCAGGAAGCTGTCAGCGTATGCGCTGAGGTTGTGTGGTTGCAGGGAATGTTTGCCAGCGCAGTGAGATTATAGGGGGCGCGCGCGGCGCGCGATGGCGCGCCGGTGGAGGAGTTAGTGGTGGTCGTCCTGCGGCATATGGCGGTAGATGTAGATCCCGCTCAGCAGGGTAAAGACCAGCGTGAGGGCGGTTAAGCCAAAGACCTTGAAGTTCACCCAGATATTCTGCGGCAGCCAGAAGGCGATATAGATATTGGCCAGCCCGCAAAGGATAAAGAACACCGCCCAGGCCAGGTTAAGCCGCGACCAGACCTGCTGCGGCAGGGCCAGCTCTTTGCCCAGCATGCGCTGGATCAACGGCTTTTTCATCACCCACTGGCTGAACAGCAGCGCGCCAGCGAACAGGGCATAGATCACCGTCACCTTCCATTTAATAAACTCATCATTGTGGAAGAAGAGAGTTAACCCGCCGAAGACGGCCACCAGCACAAAGGTGATCAGCGCCATTTTTTCGACTTTACGGTAGCGTACCCAGCTGTAGATCAGCACGATAGCGGTCGCGACGATCAGCGCGGTGGTGGCGGCGTAGATATCGTAAAGCTTATAGAAGGCAAAGAAGACCACCAGCGGTAAAAAATCCAGAAACTGCTTCATACATCGATCCCGTCTTTCAGGACGGACCGGGGAAGACCCCGATCCTGGTTAAGATTAGTTGCGGATAAGCATATACACGCGGAATAAATAGATCAGCAACAGGGCGGATATCAGGTTGCTGATGGTATTGATGACCACCGCGCCGACGTTTGGCGTCAGGACAGCAAAGCTGGAAGCGAACAGTAACAGCAGGGTTTTTGCCACCAGCCAGCCAATGATAGCCGGCGCCACCAGCCGCAGATTGGCCCACGCCAGACGCATGCTGCTGCGCATGGCGCTGAGGATACCCATTTTGTCCTGCACCAGCATGATCGGCGCAAAGGCCAGCACGATGGCCAGCAGCACGCCGGGCACCAGGACCAGCATCATCCCCATCTGCACCAGGAAGGTAGTGAAGAGGATCAACAGCAGCAGCTTCGGCAGCACCGGGGCTGAGGCGCCGATGGCACGCAGGGCGCTAACGCGATGACCGGCGGAGACCAGCTGGATCAGCAGCAGAACGCCGCCGGCGAGGATCGCATTGCCCACCAGACCCGAGAAGGTTGATGCCGCCGAGGCGCGCAGCAGAACCTGCTGCTGCTCCGGCGTCATGTTCTGCACCAGCTCAAACAGCCCGGCGCTACCGGCGAGGTTATCGCCTTCGCTGAGTATCGACAGCTGCTCGTCACTGGGTGAAAAGGCATGGCCAAGTACTACCGTAATAAACGCGCACAACAGCGCAATCAGCAAAATGGTAATGAACTGATTACGAAAAAAATTCCCGGTGTCACGGTAGACGGACTTCGCCGTGATAGACATGCATTCTCCTTGAGTGTCGCAGGTGTTAACTAGCCGGCGATTGTACCGCAAATCGTTCCGTCGTAGCACTCTCTGCACCATTCAGGGCAGGTATATCTTTGTAAAGAGGCCGCAATGGCGGTAGGCCATAGCGCGCCCGCGCCCGGTTGCAGGCGTCATTTTCCTCACCATTCTCACCGGACATGGCGAATTCGCGGCACGGTGAGGGACGGTTTTCATAAATAGTGCAGTGGACGGCGTCACCGATGTCGCCTGACAGCGCCGCGCAGCGGCTCTGGCGCTGGTTGGTGCCGCTCATGCAGCGCAGGAAAGGGGTCAGCGGCTCGGTCAGCGCGGAAGGCACCAGGCCACCCGCGTCGTCGGCTTCCGCCCAGTAGAAAGAGACACGAAAATACGCACAACAGGCACCGCACGTCATGCACGGGTTGATTTCACTCATAATTACACCTGAAAAAACGCATCAACACAGATTGTCGGCAGTTAACTTATCCAGCCGCTTTTGCGGCGGCAAGAGGGGGAGAAATATTTTTTTCGCGAAAAGTGAAAATTGATGTGAGAAGGATTCAGGGTATTGCGATCGGTAGCAAAAATTAATCTGGATCAATAAATGTTAAATCTAAGGTTTTAGTGTGATCTAAAACAGATCAAACGTAACTCGTTATAGGTATATTTGGCCGCGCTGAAAAACCATAATGAGGAAGTGGATATGAAGAAGTTAGCAGCGGCGGCATTAATTCTTAGCACGCTTTCCACCGGCAGCGTCTGGGCGCATGAAGCGGGTGAATTTTTCATTCGTGCCGGGACCGCCACCGTCCGACCGACGGAGGGCTCTGACAATGTGTTAGGCAGCCTTGGCAGTTTCAACGTCAGTAACAACACCCAACTGGGTTTAACCTTTACCTATATGGCCACCGATAACATCGGCGTGGAGCTGCTGGCGGCAACGCCGTTCCGCCATAAGGTCGGCACCGGGCCAACCGGGACTATCGCCACCGTCCATCAGTTGCCACCCACCCTGATGGCGCAGTGGTACTTTGGCGATGCGCAAAGCAAGGTGCGCCCGTACGTGGGGGCGGGTATTAACTACACCACCTTCTTTAATGAAGACTTTAACGATACCGGCAAGGCGGCCGGGCTTTCCGATCTGAGCCTGAAGGACTCCTGGGGCGCGGCGGGGCAGGTCGGCCTCGATTATCTGATTAACCGTGACTGGCTGCTGAATATGTCGGTGTGGTACATGGATATCGATACCGATGTGAAATTCAAAGCCGGCGGCGTGGACCAGAAAGTCAGCACCCGTCTGGATCCGTGGGTGTTTATGTTCTCCGCGGGTTATCGATTTTAAATCCTGCTGAAAACTGGCCAACGGATGGCCAGTTCATTGTCACGTCACACCTGTCTGCCGCAAGCCTTCGCCATCGATAGCGGATCACACTTCCGTCCACTGGCGCAGTAGGTTGTGATACATGTTGAGCAGGGAGAGGACCTCTTCTCCGTCGCCAAAGCGGGCCTTCAGAGACTGGATGGTGCGGTCCAGGTCGTAAAGCATCGCGCGCTGCTTATCGTCGCGGACCATCGACTGGATCCACAGGAAAGAGGCCTGACGTACGCCGCGGGTAACCGGGGTGACGCAGTGCAGGCTGCTGGCGGGATAGAGCACCAGATGCCCGGCCGGGAGCTTCACCCGGTGCTGGCCATAGGTGTCTTCAATCACCAGTTCACCGCCCTCATAGCTCTCCGGCTCGCAAAGAAACAGCGTCGCTGACAGGTCAGTGCGCATCCAGCCCGCCTCGCCGTTCTGGCGAACGGCGCCATCGACATGAAAACCGTAGGTCTCCCCTGGCCCATAGCGGTTAAACAACGGTGCGGAAATCGTCCGCGGCAGCGCGGCGGAAAAAAACTGCGGGTGGCCGCGCAGCGCGTCGAGCACGGCGGCTTGCAGGCGGGCATACAGCGGCGTACGGGTATCGATCTGCTGGTTCTGTTTGACGGCCGCCCCCTGGCTGCCCACCGTAACCCGTCCGTCGACCCACTCGGCCTGCGCCAGCTGCCGGGTAAATTCCGCCACCTGGTCTGCCGATAGCACGTCAGGAATGTGATACATCATCGCGGTGTTCTCTCTAAAAGGTGGGGCGCAACGGCCCCACGCACAGACTCAGAAGTGGACGTTCGCCGTCAGCATAAAGGTACGGGGTTCGCCCGGATGATAGCGATAGCCGCTCTTGTTGATGGAGGCCACGTAATCGGTATCAAACAGGTTGTACATATTGAGCTGCAGATCGAGGTTGCTGTTGACCCGATAGCCCAGTTTGGCGTCGGCGACCCAGTAGCCCTCGGTGTGATCCGGGGTACCGACCGCGCCATCGCTGCCCCGGCGCAGGCTTCCGACATAGCGCACACCGCCGCCGACGGACAGATCGCTGGTGGCCTGATACTGCGTCCACAGCGTAAAGGCATGTTTCGGGGTGTAGGCCAGGGCGGAAGATCCATCCTGCGCTACGTTCTGTCCCTCCGTCACTGTCGCATGCTGCTGCGTGTAGCCGGCGATGATCGTCCAGTCCGGGGTCAGGTTTCCGGTTGCGGAGAGTTCATACCCCTCCACGCGCTTTTTGCCGTACTGCGACCAGGTTCCGTCATCGTTGGCGGCCACTTCGTTTTCAATATCGGTACGGAATAACGCCGCGCTGAGCAGCAGACGGTTGTCGAAGATTTGCCACTTGGTGCCCAGCTCGCTGGATTTCGCCTTCTGTGGCTTAAAGTCGGTTCGGTTGGCGCTGTTGCCGCTACCGCTGGCGGCCAGGGCGAAACTGCTGCCCCCCGGCGGCTGCTGTGAGATGGCGTAGTTGACGTAGACATTGCCCTGCTCGGTTAAGCGGTACAGTGCCCCGGCTTTCCAGTTAACCAGATTGCCGGATTTGGCGGTATCCACGGTGGTGACCGGGCTGCCCGTCGACTGGCCGGGCGGGCAGGCGATAGCCCCGCGTCCGCTGCCGCCGCAGGCGGTGGCGCTGTCATATTTAGTATGATAATTGTCGAGACGTAGCCCGCCGTTGACCTCAATCCGTTCGGTCAGCGTCAGCGTATCGAAGGCATAAATCCCGAAGGTATCAGTCTGGCCGTTGGCATTCGCTCCGTTTCTGTCCAGCCCGCCAATCGACAGGTTGCTCACCGGATGGTAGAGATTCACCGCCGGCGCAGTCATGGCGTTAACGCCATAGTTGGTCTGGTTTTCCCGGGTAAACTCCACGCCGGCGCTGACGTCATGGCCTATCGAGCCGGTATTGAAGGTCGAGGTGATATTGGTCTGGTTGGTCAGAATGCGGTTGCTGACATCTTTGGTATTAACCAGACGCGACCAGCTCCAGGTGTTGACGTCATTGATATCGGGGGCGGTGATATTGCTCGCGCCGCCCATCACCGCGGTCAAAAGATACTCCTGTTTCACCCGCGACCAACGGGTGGTATTGCGCACGGTGGTATTGTCCGTCAGATCGTGTTCGAAGCGTAGGGTGCCGCTGTCGGTGGTGGATTTATCATAATCGGAGTCGGTGCCATAGAAATTGTTGGTATCCACCTTCCCGGCGGAATTGAGCGCGGCATATTTCGGCGAAGGTGCCGAATAGCCCGGCAGGCCGACGGTGGGGATCCCGCCATCCGGGGTGTTGTTCTGCCGGACATGCAGATAGTTCAGATACAGACGAGTTGGGGTATCGAGTCCGAAGGCCAGCGATGGCGCGATGCCATAGCGTTCGTTTTCAATGCGGTCCCGACCGGCGTCATGAGTTTTTTCCCCCATCAGGTTCAGACGGAACGCGGCGTTGTCGCTAAACGCCTGGTTCAGGTCGAGCGTTCCCCGACGCGACCAGGCGCTGCCGATGCTGGCCGAACCGTCGATCCCGGAGTCAAGGCGCGGCTGCTTGCTGATCATATTGATCGATCCGGAGGGCGCGCTGCGGCCATAGTCCGTGCCGGCGGGTCCTTTGATGACTTCCACCTGCTGGGTATTGAAGGTATCGCGCGTCACACTGCCGATGTCGCGGATGCCGTCCACATAGATGCTGTTAGAGGTATCCACGCCGCGCATGTAGATGGCATCCCCGGTGGTTGAACTGCCATTCTCGCCGGCATAAAACGCCCCGACGCCGGGGACGTTTTTGAGGGCGTCAGTCAGGTTGGTGACGCCCTGATCTTTAATCACCTGTTCCGGGATCACGGTGATGGTGCGGGTGGTATCGACCAGCGGTTTATTGAACTTGGGATCGGCGGAGGCGCCGGGAGAGTAGAGTGAGGGCGGAGTGGCTTCCACCACCAGCGTCTCTTCACTATTTTTGACTGATTTTTCCGCTGCGATGCCCGTTGCCGGTGAGGCCCCCAGACACAGACCCGTAAACAATGCCAATGAGTTGAAACTGCCAAACGGCAGAGAAGCGTTTTTTTCCATGATAAATGCAGGCTTATTTTTTGTTATGAGCACATACCACACCGCGCAAAAGCGACGTTTTTCGTCGTCTGGCTTGCGCTGACCCGGTGTGATTCTATAAATGATAAAAAGAATAGTTATCATTCGCCTTAATGTTTACATAGAAATGTTGACGTTTAAACATATTTCTTCATCGCGATTTACATAGTTCATAAATTTTGAACGAAAAGGGCGGGGATGAAGCAAAAGAGCGGCTGGAAGAGGCCGGTGACAGGCCGCGCCGCGAGGTGACAGGCGCCAGGGCTAACCCGGCGCTTCGTGGTTTTTGGCATAAAAGATGCCCTCCTTCTGCGCGAGGAGAACGCCGTTCTGGAAATTGGTGTAATGAAAAATAGCGGCCCACCGATCCCTCTGCAGGCACTGTTCCGCGACCGCGTTATTGGGGGGACGACCAGCGAGCGTTCTCCCGCCGCGTGACGGAGAACAATGCCGCGCCGTATGTCGTCTGGAGCAGGCGGCGGGCCACTGCTGGCTGCGGCAACTGGTGCGTGAGGTGTGTCGCGAGTAAAAAAAAGCCCGCACAAGTGCGGGCAAAAATACTGGAAGCAATGTGAGCAATGTCGTACTGAATACCTGAGTTGTTTACTCAACTATTCAGTAATGAGAAAGATAATATTTCTCATTTAAGATATCAACCCCATCTTTTGTGCGGAAGCGATTTTTTATCCGAGGGTGAAAACCGTGCGCTTCTGGCTGTCGTCCTGCGGCCAGGCCGCCGCGATCTCCTGCAGCGGCCGCGGGGTGGTGGCGATGGTGAATTTACCCGGCACCGCCGCCTGCAGCATTTCACCTGTCGCCGCCAGCAGCTGCGGCATCGACAGGCTACCGATACCGCTGCCCATCAGCACGAGCGGTGCGGAACGCAGAACTGCGCCATTTAACGCGATATCGGCGCCAGCCAGGGACCCCACCTGCACATAGCGCACCGGTCTGCCGGCTGGGGTATATTTCGCCAGGGCCGGCAATAACACTTCCGCGCTGTGTCCCCACAGGTAATCGATGACCACGTCAATCTGCGCAGCGCTGGTCGCTGAAAATTGCCCGCTCAAGGTTTTATCATCAGCGGTTAAGTGAATACACTCATCGGCGTCCAGCGCCGCCAGTGTCTGCGCATTCCGTCCGGTTGCAATGATTTTTTTCGCTCCCAGATAGCGGGCAATCTGCACCGCCAGCTGACCGGCGCTGCCGGTGGCGCCGTTAATCAGCACCGTTTCACCGGCCTGGATCTGGGCGCGAGTCACCAGAGACGCCCACGCGGACATGCCGGGATTGGCCATCGCCGCGGCGCTAACATCATCGAGCGCATCCGGCACCGGCAGGCAACTCTGCAGGGCAACCGGCGCCTGCTGCGCCATACTGCCGAAGGGGGCGGTGGGGAAGGCGAAATAGACGCGCTGGCCCTGAGGTGTGGTGCCGACGCCATCGATACCGGGCACAAAGGGCAGATTGCCGTCGAAGCTGTAATGGCGTCCGGATGCGCGGGCCTTAACCACATGGCTCAGCGCGGCGGCGCGGACGTCAATGATCGTCTGGCCGGGCGCGGGCTGCGGGTCGATAAAATCGGCCCAAACCGGGCCTTCTGCGAGGTCAAAAACCACGGCTGCTTTCATAAATTATCTCCTGTCGGGAATTATGTGTAAAATACACATATTGTTTTACAGCACTATACGCGGAAAATTAATATATGCAAGATGCACATAATGACTACGACATTACCGATTTTCACGGCGCGCTACTGGATATCATCAGCGTGATGAACCAGCCGCTGCGCGACGAGCAGATCCTCCAGGCGGCCGGCGTCCAGCTGGAACAGATGCTGTTTCCGCTGCTGGTGGCGGTAGGGCGCCATGGCCCGGTAGGGGTGGTTGAGCTGGCGGATCATTTAGGGCGCGATTACACCACCGTCAGCCGCCAGGTGAAAAAACTGGAAGCCCAGGGACTCGCCTGTAAGCAACCTAACCGTCATGACCGACGGATCAGTGAAGTGACGCTTAGCGCCAGCGGACAACAGATGATCGACAGAATTGCGGTAGCGCGGCGGCGGTTAATGAATCAGGTGCTGGCGCAGTGGCCGGAAGATGAAGTGCAGGCGCTGTTTCGCTTAACGCGCAAATACGCCGACAGTTTGCAGCAACCGAGCTAAATTCTCGCGTGCTGCCGCCCTGGCGCAACAATCATCTTGTTCGTCACAAATCACGGGTCAGCTCGTCGATGTTGTCGGAAAGTATCTCCAGCAGGGATCGTACATAGATATTGTTATTTCCCTGATGCCACATCGCGCTGAGGGGAAGGCCTTCGATATGTTTTTTGGGCGTGAGCGCAAGGTATTTCACGCCGTCCGCATTCATGTCTTTATAGGACGCAGGCACCAGAGCAATGCCGAGTCCTGCGGCAACAAAACTCAGGATAGTCTGCTTCTCTTCAGCATACTGCGCGATAACAGGCATGCTGCCACCTTCCTTGAAAATATTCATTGTCAGGTCATGGCTGTGACGCCGGGTGCGTCTTTCCGGCAAGATAACAGGCTCGTGCCGAAAGTCATCGATACTGACTTCATCATAACTGACCAGCCGGTGGTTAGTGGGCACGGCGAGCACGCAAGTTTCATTGGCGATAAATCGCGTTGTCAGCATGGCATCAATGTGTTCCGGCGGGCGCACAAAAACCACATCCAGCCACCCTGAAATGAGTCGGGGGATAAGTTTGTGAGATTTATCTTCTGTAAGATGAATATCTGCTTCAGGAAAACGCCTGACGAAAAGATTAAGCAATTCAGGAAGTAATCCTTTGGCTGCGCTGTCGATAGCCCCGATCCGCAACGTTCTTTTCTGCAACAGGCTATTTTTCCGGAATCGCTGCCGTAGCGCATCGAAATCAGCAATGACCGTTTTGGCCTCATTTAAAAAGGCGGCGCCTTCAGGTGTTAGCGACACGTTGCGGGTCGATCGATTCAGTAGCCTGATCCCCAAATCATCTTCCAGCAGTTTGATGAAGCGACTCAGTGACGCAGGCATCATTTCGAGTTTACGGGCAGCCCGGCCAAAGTGAAGCTCATCACCTAATACCACAAAGCAACGTAGCTGATTTATATCCATTTTTTCACCAAAACCTGATTATACAAATTATTTATATAAAGCTGTGCCGATGATAAAGCGGTTCAAAACTTCATACTGGGATTATTACAAAACGATAACAACCCTACATCACTATGGAGCATCCCGTCATGAAAAACGACCTCGAAAAGAAGGTGATGCGTAAGGTTACCCTGCGCATTATTCCTTTCATCATGCTGCTGTACTTCATTGCCTTCCTTGACCGTGTCAACATTGGCTTTGCCGCCCTGACCATGAATCAGGATCTGGGATTTTCACCCACCGTTTTTGGTCTGGGCGCTGGCATTTTCTTCCTGGGTTATTTTCTGTTTGAGGTACCGTCAAACTTAATTCTTCATAAAGTGGGCGCCCGCATCTGGATCGCCCGCGTCATGATCACCTGGGGGTTCGTCTCTGGCTGCATGGCTTTTGTGCAGGGCACGACGAGCTTCTACATTCTGCGTTTTCTGCTCGGCGTGGCGGAAGCCGGTTTCTTCCCGGGTATCATTCTCTATCTCAGCTACTGGTTTCCTGCCGCCAGGCGTGCGCAGGTCACTGCCATCTTTATGGCCGCAGCTCCCCTGTCGACAGCACTGGGATCGCCGGTTTCGGCCGCTTTGCTCGAGATGCATGGCTTCCTCGGCTACGCCGGCTGGCAGTGGATGTTTGTACTGGAAGCTTTCCCGGCGCTGGTGCTCGGTGTTGTGGTTTTGTTCTTCCTGACGGATCGTCCGGCCAAGGCCAAATGGCTGACTGATCAAGAGCGAGCCTGGCTGGAAAACGCCATGCAAGACGAGGAGCGGGCACGGGCGGCAAAACAGAGCCATTCCAGTGCATGGCGAGGGCTAGCGGATATACGCGTCCTGGCGCTGGCGCTGGTCTATTTCGGTACCTCAGCCGGGCTGTATACGCTTGGCATCTGGTCCCCGCAAATCATTCGCAGTTTCGGTGCTTCCTCGCTGGAGATTGGTTTCCTGAACGCCTTTCCGGCGGTGATCGGCGTCATCGCCATGATCCTATGGGCGCGTCATTCCGATCGAACCAAAGAGCGCAGCTGGCACGTCATTGGCGCCTGCCTGCTGGCGGTTGCCGGGCTGATATACGCCGGTAATGTCAGCACATTGTTTACCGTGATGCTTGCCTTAACGCTGGTCACTGTGGGGATTAGCGCATCAAAACCCCCTCTGTGGAGCATGCCAACCCTGTTCCTCAGCGGCCCGGCTGCGGCCGCTGGCATTGCCGCTATCAACTCCATCGGCAACCTCGGCGGTTTCGTCGGCCCGATGATGATTGGCGTGATCCGCGAGCAAACCGGTAGCTACAGCTGGGGCCTGTATTTTGTCGCCGGATTGCTGGCGCTCTCGGCCCTCGTGGTCGTGATTCTTTCTGCCAGAGCGAACAAATCGCCGACGGCAGAGCTTCCACATCCTCATACTCATTAACTGGAGAAGTAACGATGCGTCACTACAAAATTGCTGCCATCCCTGCGGACGGTATCGGACCGGAAGTCATTTCGGCAGGTATTGAAGTCTTGCACGCGCTGACGCGCCACGATCCGCAACTGAAATTTGATATAGAGACCTTTGACTGGGGGTCAGACTATTACAAAAAACATGGCGTGATGATGCCGGAAGAAGGGCTGAACATGCTGAAAGCATTCGATGCCATTTACTTCGGCGCGGTGGGGGCACCGGATGTCCCTGACCACATCACACTCTGGGGCCTGCGGCTGCCTATTTGCCAGGGCTTTGACCAGTACGCCAATGTGCGACCCACCAAAATTCTGCCGGGCGTCACCTCACCGCTGCGCAACCGCGGGCCTGGCGATCTTGACTGGGTCATCGTGCGCGAAAACTCCGAAGGTGAATATTCTGGTAACGGCGGCCGTACGCACCGTGGTTTACCTGAAGAAGTCGGTACCGAAGTGGCAATCTTTACCCGTGTTGGGGTGACACGCATTATGCGCTATGCCTTCAGACTGGCGCAGTCCCGTCCACGTAAGCTGCTGACCGTGGTGACCAAATCCAACGCCCAGCGCCATGGTATGGTGATGTGGGATGAGATTGCCGCTGAAGTGGCGCAGGAATTCCCGGATGTGCAGTGGGACAAAATGTTGGTCGATGCCATGACGCACCGTATGACGTTGCATCCCCAGACCCTGGATACCATCGTTGCCACCAATCTGCACGCCGATATCCTTTCCGATCTGGCTGGCGCGCTGGCGGGTAGTCTGGGCGTAGCGCCGACCGCGAATATTGATCCTGAACGCCGCTTCCCTTCCATGTTCGAACCGATCCATGGTTCCGCATTCGATATCACCGGCAAAGGGATTGCGAACCCCATTGCCACTTTCTGGACCGCGGTACAGATGCTTGAACATCTGGGCGAACGCCATGCCGCTGCGCTGATTATGGAAAGCATTGAGTATGTGTGTGAAAAAGGCATTCTGACGCCAGATGTCGGTGGCTCAGCCAATACCGCGGAGGTGACACGCGCCGTGGTGCACTACATTGACGCTAAAGCTGACATTGCCGAGACCGCATAACCATGAATAACGAACAGGCTGCAGAGATCCTGCAGGATATCTTTCAACATGCGGTCAACAGTGCCCGCGCCGGGCCGGTGACCCTGGCTAACCTGCCGGAAAAACCTCGCGGCCGTTGTGTGGTGATCGGTGCGGGTAAAGCGTCCGCGGCAATGGCGGCTGCCGTAGATGCAGCCTGGCCGGATGTGGCGGTGTCGGGCGTGGTGGTGACGCGTTACGGTTACGCGGTTCCTGCGGGCCGCATCCGCATTATTGAGGCGGCTCATCCCGTATCAGATGCCATGAGCGAGGTTGCCGCAATGCTGATTGTGGAGACGCTGCGCGGTTTAACTGCCGATGATCTGGTGCTGGCATTGATTTCAGGGGGAGGGTCGGCGCTGATGGCGCTGCCCGCCCCGGGGTTAACGCTGGCAGATAAGCAGACCATCACCCGGGCCCTGCTCCATAGCGGGGCCAGCATCAAAGAGATGAATCTGGTACGTCGTCATCTCTCAGCGGTGAAAGGCGGAAAGCTGGCGACCATGGCGCAACCAGCGCGCATCGTATCACTGATTATTAGCGATGTGCCTGGCGATGATCCGACGGACGTAGCGTCTGGCCCCACCGTTGCCGATAACAGCGCACCACGTGATGCGCTCCGGGTACTGCAGCGGTATGGCATTGCGATCCCGAAGCCCGTTAGCGAACGGCTAAACCAGCCGGCCGGCCCGGTGGAAAACGCCGCGACAGGCGAGGTCAGGCTTATCGCCACGCCGGCGATGGCGTTAGCGGCGGCGGGGCTGGCCGCACGACAACATGGGCTCACCCCCCTTATTTTGGGGGATGCGATAGAAGGTGAAAGCAGGGAAGTGGCGGTGGTCATGGCCGGTATGGCGAAATCGGCGAAGCAGTATGGTCACCCGATTTCAGGGCCTGCTGTACTGTTGTCAGGTGGCGAAACCACGGTGACAGTAAACCACACTCCGCCTGGAAAAGGGGGCCGCAATACCGAGTTTTTACTCAGTCTGGCCTGTGCGCTCCAGGGGGAACACGGTATCTGGGCCATGGCGGGAGATAGCGATGGTATTGATGGCACAGAAGATGCCGCAGGTGCGATCGTCTTCCCGGATACGCTTGCGCGCGGCAAGCTGAGCGGTCTTAATGCAGTGCAATATCTGGATGGCCATGATAGTTACTGCTATTTTCACGCGCTTAATGATTTGCTGATCACCGGCCCGACGTTAACCAACGTCAATGATATTCGGGCAATATTGATTGCCTGACTGTATCGCTCTCCTGTGCCAGGGAGAGCGATATTTTTCCCTTTCAACATAGTTCAAATCTTCGGCATCCGCCCGCCATCCATTTCCACGTTAAAGCGCATCGCCTGGCGCCAAGGTGTCGATCATCGTTCCGTCTGATGTGTTGGCGTGCAAGATGACATGGAGGGGAAGGTAACGCGAGGAAATCGCCGCCTGGCGCAATACCAGGCGGCTAACGGTCAGGCGGTTTTGGTCGCCGCCTTCAGGCTCTGGACGAAGGCTTTCAGTTCGTCGAGCATGGTCTGCGGCTCATCGAGGTGGCGTTCGATGATTTTGACGATGGCGGAACCGGAGATAGCCCCGGCGGCCCCGGCGTCAATGGCGGCGCTCACCTGCTCCGGCGCGGAGATACCAAAGCCCTGCAGCGGCGGCGCGGCGTGATATTCCGCCAGCTTCTCCACCAGGTGGTGCAGCGGCAGTGCGGCGCGATTTTCCGCACCCGTCACTCCGGCGCGCGACAGCAGATAGGTGTAGCCGCGGCCATAAGAAGCAATCTGGCGCAGTAAATCGTCATCCGCATTGGGCGGGCAGATGAAAATCGGCGCGATGTTATGGCGCATCGCCGCCTGGCGGAACGAGGCGGACTCTTCCACCGGCACGTCGGCCACCAGCACCGAGTCGACGCCGACGCGGGCGCACTGGGCATAGAACGCATCGATGCCCGGGCTGAAGACGAGGTTGGCGTACATCAGCAGGCCGATTGGGATGGTCGGATGCTTCTGGCGGATCGCCGCCAGCATCTCAAAGCACTGCGCCGGGGTCACTCCCGCGGCGAAGGCGCGCAGGGCCGCGCCCTGAATGGTCGGGCCGTCCGCCAGCGGGTCGGAGAAAGGGATCCCCAGCTCAAGGGCATCGGCGCCACCTTCGATCAGCGCATCGATAATTTTGAGCGACTGCTCCGGTCCCGGATCGCCAAGGGTGACAAAGGGAACGAAGGCGCCTTCCTGGTGATTTTTCAGTTGGGCAAACAGCGTCTCATAGCGTTCCATCAGATTTCCCCTCGCGCTTTCAGGATGTCATGTACGGTGAAAATGTCTTTGTCGCCGCGACCGGAGAGGTTAACCACCAGCAGCTGCTCTTTTTCCGGGTTCTCGCGCATCATCTTCAGCGCGTGGGCCAGAGCGTGAGAGGACTCCAGCGCCGGGATAATCCCTTCGTGGCGGGAGAGCGCTTTAAACGCGTCCAGCGCTTCGTTGTCGGTGATCGACACATAGTCAGCGCGACCGGTGCTGTTCAGAAACGCGTGCTGCGGCCCAACGGACGGGAAGTCCAGCCCGGCGGAAATGGAGTAAGACTCTTCGATCTGGCCGTCGGCGGTCTGCATCATCGGCGACTTCATACCGAAGTAGATCCCCACGCGGCCATGCTTCAGCGGCGCGCCGTGCTCGCCGCTTTCGATACCATGCCCGGCCGGTTCCACGCCGATTAGGCCGACGTTGGTTTCATCAATAAAGTCGGCAAACATGCCGATGGCGTTTGACCCACCGCCAACGCAGGCGATCACCGCGTCCGGCAGACGTCCCTCTTTTTCGAGGATCTGCGCTTTGGTCTCTTCGCCAATCATGCGCTGGAATTCACGTACAATGGTCGGGAACGGATGCGGACCGGCGGCGGTGCCCAGCATATAGTGCGCCTTCTCGTAGCTACCAGACCAGTCGCGCAGCGCCTCATTACAGGCATCTTTCAGCGTGGCGGAGCCGCTGTGCACCGGGATCACCTCGGCACCCATCAGGCGCATACGGAAGACGTTCGGCGACTGGCGCTCGACGTCCTTGGCCCCCATGTAGATACGGCATTTCAGGCCGAGCAGGGCGCTGGCCAGCGCTGAGGCGACCCCGTGCTGACCGGCGCCGGTCTCGGCGATAATTTCGGTTTTACCCATCCGTTTGGCCAGCAGAGCCTGGCCCAGCACCTGGTTGGTTTTGTGCGCGCCGCCGTGCAGCAGATCTTCGCGTTTCAGGTACAGGGTGGTGCGAGTACCTTCGGTCAGATTCCGGCATTTGGTCAGGGCCGTCGGACGTCCGGCGTAGTTTTTCAGCAGGTCAGTGAATTCCGCCTGAAAGGCCGGGTCCTTCTGCGCGCTGACAAAGGCTTCTTCCAGCTGGCGCAGGGCGGGCATCAGGATCTGCGGCACATACATGCCGCCGAATTCGCCGAAGTAGGGGTTCAGTAAAGTGCTCATTATTGCTCCTTAATATGCGCGCAGCGTCTGGAATACGGAGGCCAGTTTGCTGGCGTCTTTCATCCCGGGTTGCGACTCTACGCCTGAATTGAAATCGAGTCCGGCACAGCCGCTTTTGGCCGCTTCCACACAGTTATCGGCACCCAGGCCACCCGCCAGCATGACGTTGCGCAGATCCTGGCCCTGCAGCAGGCTCCAGTCAAAGCGCTGGCCGCTGCCGCCCTGGCCGTTGTCGAACAGGTACTTGTCGACATGGCGGAGCGTACGGGCCGGGAGGGTTTCACCAACGCTCAGCGCTTTCCAGATACGGACGTTGTCCGCGAGGGCGTCGCGCAGCGCGTCGATATAGGCCTGGTCCTCATCACCGTGCAGCTGCACGGCGGCCAGCCCCAGAGCCTGCGCGCGGGCGACCACCTCGTCCAGCGGCGCATTGCGAAACACGCCGACGTACTGCAGCGGCGCAGCGGCGATCACCGCTTTGGCCTGGGCGTCATTCACGGCCCGCGGCGAAGTCGGGACGAAAATCAGTCCACCGTAGATGGCGCCAGACTCCCAGGCCACCTGGGCATCCTGCGGCCGCGTCAGGCCGCACACTTTATTCTCGCCGAGCAGCACGCGTTTAACCGCCGCTTCCAGATCCGCCTGTTCCATCAGGGCGGAGCCGATCAGGAAGCCGTTGGCGAAGTGGCTCAGCTCGCGCACTTCAGCATAGGTATGGATGCCGGATTCGCTGATCACCGTGACATCCGGGCCGAGACGCGCCGCCAGCTGACGGGTGCGGTTAAGGTCAATCGACATATCGCGCAGGTCGCGGTTGTTAATGCCCACCACCTTCGCCTTCAGGGCGATGGCGCGCTCCAGCTCCTCTTCATTGCTGACTTCGGTCAGCACACCCATATTCAGGCTGTGCGCCACCGCGGAGAGCTGGCGGTACTGCTCATCGTCGAGCACCGAGAGCATCAGCAGGCAGGCATCGGCCTGATAGTAGCGCGCCAGGTAGATCTGGTAAGGGTCGATGGTGAAGTCCTTACACAGGATCGGCTGCGGCGCGACCTTGCTGACGATCGGCAGAAAATCGAAACTGCCCTGGAAATATTTCTCATCACACAGCACTGAGATCGCCGAGGCGTAGTGTTTGTAGATGCTGGCAATCGCCGCCGGATCGAAATCTTCGCGAATCAACCCCTTCGACGGCGAGGCCTTTTTGCACTCGAGAATAAACGCGGTGCGGGTGCCGGCCAGCGCGTCATAGAAATTGCGCTGCGTCGGGACCACTTCATTCTGAAAACTGGCTAACGGTTGTTGTTGTTTGCGGGCTTCTACCCAAATCGCTTTGTCGGCAACGATTTTTGCTAAAACGGTCTGCATTCTTTACCCTCTTGCCGCTAAGGCGGTCACTCTGTCATAGGCCGCGCCGCTGTGCAGCACATCCAGTACCTGCTGAGCGTTAGCTTTCAGATCTTCATGCCCGTGTAAACGCATCAACATGGCGACGTTGGCGGCGACGGCGGCTTCGTGAGCGGCTTCACCTTTACCTTGTAGCAAGCGCGTCAGAATGTCACGATTTTCTTCCGGCGTGCCGCCCGCCAGCTGCGCCTGATGGTAAGGCGTCAGGCCGAAGTCGTCAGCGGTCAGCTGATAGCTTTTGATTTCCCCGTTATGCAGTTCGGCGACCACCGTGGGCGCATGCAGCGAGACTTCATCCATCCCGCCGCTGTGCACCACCGCCGCGCGCTGATAGCCCAGCACGCGCAGGGTCTCGGCGATCGGCAACACCAGTTCCGGGCTGTAGACGCCAATCAGCGCCAGCGGCGGATGCGCCGGGTTGATCAGCGGCCCCAGCACGTTAAACAGGGTGCGGGTCTTCAGCTGCTGACGGACCGGCATCGCGTGGCGGAAACCGGTGTGGTATTTCGGCGCGAACAGGAAACAAACCCCCAGCTCATCGAGCGCCGCGCGGGATTTATCGGCGTTCATATCGAGATTGATGCCGAAGGCCGCCAGCAGGTCAGAAGAGCCTGATTTACTGGAGACGCTGCGGTTACCGTGTTTCGCCACTTTCAATCCACAGGCCGCAGCGACAAAGGCGCTGGCGGTGGAGATATTGATGCTGTTGCTGCCGTCGCCACCGGTGCCGACGATGTCGGCAAACAGGTAGTCCGGGCGCGGGAACGGCGCGGCGTTTTCCAGCAGCGCGGTGGCGGCGCCGGCAATTTCCTGCGGCTGCTCGCCGCGCACTTTCATACTGACCAGCGCGGCGGCCAGTTGCTCAGGCTTCACTTCACCGCGCACGACGGCGGAGAACAGCTGGTGGCTCTCCTGCTGGCTCAGGGTTTCCGCCTGATAGAGCTTCTCAAGGATCGGCTGGAGGGTGTTAGTGTGCTCCAGCTTCTGCAGCGCCCAGGCCAGGCTCTGCTCCAGCAGCCGTGCGCCCTGAGTGGTAAGGATCGATTCCGGATGGAACTGGAAGCCGCACACCCGGTCCGCATCGTGACGCACCGCCATCACCATACCGTTGAAATTGGCGTTAATCGTCAGCCCGGCGGGAATATTGCTGCCAACCAGCGAGTGGTAACGCGCCACCGGCAGTGGGTTAGCCAGACCGGCAAACATGGCCTGGCCGTCGTGCTCAATGCTGGATGCTTTGCCATGGAGGATCTCGCCCGCCTGGCCGACATAGCCGCCGTAGGCTTCGACAATAGCCTGATGACCGAGGCAGATGCCGATGATCGGCAGCTTGCCACGCATACGGGTCAGCAGTTCCGGCATGCAGCCAGCTTCGCTCGGCGTACCCGGGCCCGGGGAGAGCATCAGCACCGGGTTGTCCATGGTGCCCAGACGCTCAATCAGCGCCTGCGCCGGGACGGAGTTACGGTAAATCACCACGTTATGACCATTGGCCCGCAGCTGGTCTGCCAGGTTATAGGTGAAAGAATCGATATTATCGAGCAGCAGAATGTCAGCCATCAGAAAATCTCCTTCGCGTGATGGGCCTGGCCAATGGCGCGCAGCACCGCGCGGGCTTTATTTCGGGTCTCATCCGCTTCCGACTGGGGAACCGAGTCGAGCACAATGCCGGCTCCGGCCTGGACGGTAGCGATACCCTCCTGCACGTAGGCGGAACGGATGACGATGCAGGTGTCGAGGTCGCCGTGGGCGGTGAAATAGCCCACCGCGCCGCCGTAGCTGCCGCGGCGTTTACCTTCGGCGGCGGCAATCAGCTGCATGGCGCGGACCTTCGGTGCGCCGCTGAGGGTGCCCATGTTCATGCAGGCGCGGTAGGCGTGCAGCACATCGAGGTCCTGACGCAGTTCGCCGACCACGCGGGAGACCAGATGCATCACGAAGGAGTAACGGTCAACCTTCGTTAAATCGGCGACATAGCGGCTGCCCGGGGTACAGATGCGGGCCAGGTCATTACGCGCCAGATCCACCAGCATCAGGTGTTCGGAAAGCTCTTTATGGTCGGTGCGCATTTCCAGTTCGATGCGGCTGTCAAGATCGCGATCCAGCGAACCGTCGGCGCGGCGGCCGCGTGGCCGGGTGCCGGCGATAGGGTAGATCTCAATCTGACGGCTGACGGCGTCATATTTCAGCGAACTCTCCGGCGAGGCGCCGAACAGGGTGAAATCGTTGTCCTGCATAAAGAACATGTACGGGCTGGGGTTGCTCTTCTTCAGCACATCATAAGCGGCCAGCGGCGACGGGCAGGGCAGCGAGAAGCGACGGGAAGGAACCACCTGGAAGATTTCCCCGGCGCGGATCGCGCGCTGCATTTTGCGCACCACCGCGCCGTACTCTTCATCGCTCTGGTCAACGTCGCACTGCATTTCGGCCACAGTGGTAACCGGCAGCGGCGCCGGCGGCTCGTTCAGTTGCTGACGCAGCTGGCTCAGGCGCTGCTCCAGGCGCTGTTTTTCACTCTCCAGCGGGGTGAACAGGCTGGCCTGAATGCGGGTATGCTTGGTCTGATGGTCGATGACCAGCAGAGTTTCTGCCAGATAAAAGCAGTAGTCCGGGCAGGCGGTGTCGCTCTGCAGCGGTGGAAGATCTTCAAAGCCGGCGACCAGGTCATAGGCGAACAGGCCGCCGAAGAACATCGCTTCACGCTCGTTGGCCGGGACGGTCACCAGCTCCTGCAGGAGACGGAAGGCGTCAAACACCGACAGTGAGCAGAGGCGGGCGTCTTCATCGAGCAGGGTGCTGACCGCGGGGAAGGTCAGGATGCGGCCGTTGGGCTGGCGCTGATTGGCGATCCCGGAGGGCAGCGCGCCGTCCAGCAGTTCCAGCAGCGCGGCGCCGTTAGCGGAAAGTGCCTGAATAGTGACAGTGTCACCAAGAGCGGTGATGCGCAGCGCGCTGTCGACCAGCAGCAGGCTTTTTAAGTCATCTTTGCTGTCGATATCAGCGGATTCCAGCAGCAGCGTGGCCGGACGGGCGCCACACAGTTGGTGGAATAACGCCGTCGGGTTCTCCCGGTAGATGGCGTCGCTGGTGAGAAGCTCGAGTGCCGGTTTGGATGTTTGCATTATTGTTCTCGCCTGTTCGTATTATTTTTGTCCAATAAAAAGCCCGCTCATTGGCGGGCCGGGTATCTGTATGCTGAATGCAAAACGCGATCACGCCGCCCGTTATCAGGAGGTGCGCCACCAGCTGTGCAGAGTGATAAAGTGCATTTTCATCGTGATACCCCTTCATGTGAACTTGCGTACTAGTTAACTAGTTCAATGGAATAAAGTCAACCCTTGTTTGCAGATTTTCTCTGCCTGTCGGTATGATAATGCGCTTATTTACGTTGATGTCCAGCAGGAGTCCTTTTGAGCGACAGCCAATACGCAGTGATTTACGATCTGCACAGCCATACCACCGCCTCTGACGGGCGGCTGACTCCGCAGGAACTGGTCCATCGTGCCCATGAGATGCGCGTAGGCACCCTGGCGATCACCGACCATGACAGCGTGGCGGCGATCCCGGCCGCCCGGGAAGAGATCGCCCGTGCCGGATTACCCTTAACGCTGGTAAACGGCGTCGAGATTTCGACGCTCTGGGAGAATCACGAAATACATATCGTGGGTCTGAATATTGATATTGCGCACCCGACGATGACCGCGCTG
This sequence comes from Klebsiella sp. X1-16S-Nf21, assembly GCF_002837615.1. NCBI lineage: Bacteria > Pseudomonadati > Pseudomonadota > Gammaproteobacteria > Enterobacterales > Enterobacteriaceae > Klebsiella > Klebsiella sp. X1-16S-Nf21. Next base: position 10,538 of record NZ_PJDK01000037.1, on the reverse strand, counting down.
CTGGAGGAGCAGAAAGCGCGACGCCAGCTGCGGGGCCAGATGATTGCCGAGCGTCTGGAGAAGGCGCGCATCCCTGGCGCCTGGGAAGGGGCGCTGCGGCTGGCGGACGGTGGCGCCGTCACCCGCGGCCATTTTGCCCGTTTTCTGGTGGAGGCCGGCCATGCGAAAAACATGGCGGAGGTCTTCAAAAAATACCTTGCCCGCGGGAAAACCGGTTACGTGCCGCCGCAGTGGTGTACAATAAAACAAGCGATTGATGTCATTCATCATTCTGGCGGCAAGGCGGTGATAGCCCATCCCGGGCGCTACGATCTCTCCGCCAAGTGGTTGAAGCGGCTGTTGGCCCACTTTAGCGAGCAGGGCGGTGATGCCATGGAAGTGGCCCAGTGTCAGCAGGCGCCCCATGAACGCGCCCAGCTGGCCACCCTGGCCGTGCAGTTTGGTCTGCTGGCGTCACAGGGCTCCGATTTTCATCAGCCCTGTGCGTGGATCGAGCTTGGCCGTAAGCTCTGGCTTCCTGCCGGCGTGGAAGGCGTCTGGCACAGCTGGGAAGCGGCCGCCAAATAAAAATTGAGAGGGAAGTATGAGCCAGTTTTTTTATATCCATCCGGATAACCCGCAGGCGCGGTTGATTAACCAGGCGGTGGAGATTGTGCGTAAGGGCGGGGTGATCGTTTATCCGACCGACTCCGGCTACGCCCTGGGCTGCAAAATTGAAGACAAGGGCGCGATGGAGCGGATCTGCCGTATCCGTCAGTTGCCGGACGGCCACAACTTTACCCTGATGTGCCGCGATCTGTCCGAGCTGTCAACCTACGCTTTTGTCGACAACGTGGCGTTTCGTCTGATGAAAAACAACACGCCGGGCAACTACACCTTTATCCTCAAGGGGACCAAAGAAGTACCGCGCCGGCTGCTGCAGGAGAAACGTAAAACCATCGGCATGCGCGTCCCGTCTAACCCTATTGCTCAGGCGTTGCTCGAGACTTTAGGCGAACCGATGCTGTCCACGTCGCTGATGCTGCCTGGCAGCGACTTTACCGAGTCCGACCCGGAAGAGATCAAAGATCGTCTGGAGAAAGTGGTGGACCTCATCATTCACGGCGGTTTCCTCGGGCAGCAGCCGACCACGGTTATCGACCTGACGGAAGATACCCCGGTTGTGCTGCGCGAAGGCGTCGGCGACGTGAAGCCTTTCCTCTGATCGTCATCGTCGGGCGGTGGTTCATGCTCCGCCCGGCACCCCGCGTTTCCTTCCTGACGGCACGACAATCAACCACAGCGCCAGACCGATCAGCAGTGCGCCGAGAATCAGCCCTTTTTGTATGGTTTCTCCGAGGCACAAATAGCCCCACAGCGCCGCAAAAGGTGGGATCAAAAAGGTCACGGACAGCGAACGCAGCGGTCCTATATCAGCAATCAGGCGAAAATAGAGAATATACCCTGCTGCTGTACAGACCACGCCCAGCATGGCTATCGCTATCCACGGCAGGCTCTGTCGCCAGTCTATGACCGGACCATACCAGCCTGACCAGAGAAAGAAAGGCAACAGAAACAGCGTGGCGCCGACCTGGCTGCCCAACGCGACGCGCTCAGCCTCAAGGCCGCCCCGCTGCTGGATCCAGCGACGGGTCAGAAAGCCAGCCAGGTCGTAACAGGCGGTCGCGATCAGGCAGGCCCCGATCCCCGGCAGCAGGAGGGCGGCGCTGAGGCTGGAGGTTGGGCGCGCAATGACTGCCACGCCAATAGCGCCCAGTAACGCGCCGCCGCCTTTGCGCAGGGTTAACGGTTCTGCAAAGCATAACGCGCCGATAAGCATTCCCATCATCGGCGCCGTGGCGTTGAGCGTGGCGGAGTACCCTGCCGGCAGCCACTGTGCGGCAAGGCAGTACATCAGAAAAGGAAGGCCTGAATTAATGACCCCCAGCTTCAGAGTGGATATGAATTTTCCCTGATACCCGCTCCATTTACCCTGCACGCCGAGTAACAGCCCGAGCACGGTAGCGGCGAACAGTACGCGAAGAAAAGCGCTGTTCATCGCCCCGAAGGCCGGGGTGGTGATGCGCATAAACAAAAAGCTGGCGCCCCAGAGAGCGGCGAGCAGCAGCAGGCGGCCATAGTCGATAACACGCATGATTGACTCCTTGTATTCACGAAGGAAGTCAACTGTAGAACTCACGTGCAGCGTCCGACAAACGCGTTATGCTTACATGATTAAGTTATTCTTAACTGAGATGCCATGTCGATGAAACTTCCACCGCTGAATGCGCTGCGCTGCTTTGAAGCGGCGGCACGGCTGCTTAGTCTGAAGCAGGCCGCCAGTGAGCTTTGCGTTACGGCAAGCGCCGTCAGCCAGCAAATTGCCCGCCTCGAGGAAGCGCTGAATACCCCGCTTTTTATTCGTACTCCCCGACAGTTACAGTTAACGGAGGTGGGGGAGATCTACCTGCGGGCCGTTCAGCCCGCCTTTCTCCAGATAGCCGCCGCCACCCAGCGCCTGCAGGTGCCCGCGGGGCCAGAAAAGGTGACGCTCAGCTGTACCAGCGGCTTCGCCATTCAGTGGCTGCTGCCGCGGCTGGCTGATTTTGAACGACGTTATCCAAAGATTGAGATCCAGATCGGCACCACCAACCGGCGAGTAGATTTGCTGAGTGAAGGGATCGATTTTGCCGTGCGTCATGGTGTCGGCGGCTGGCCGGAACTGCAGGCTTACCGCCTGCTGGATGACGACCTTATCCCGGTCTGCAGTCCGCAACTGATTGCTCCGCGCCGGTCCCTCGCCGGTGCGGGCGATCTGCTGCAGTATCCGCTGCTGCACGATGAGCATCGTGAAGACTGGGCGCTGTGGTGTGAGGCCGTGGGGCTGGAGCCGGACCGCGCGCGCCGCGGTCCGGTGTTCACTGATTCCAACGGCGTGACGGAGGCGGCGTTCGCTGGTATGGGGATGGCATTACTGCGACGTTCATTCATAGCGCCTGCGCTGACGCAGGGGCGGCTGGTTAATCCTCTGGCGCAGCCCATCGCCTGTCCGCTGGCCTATCATCTGGTTTACCACGAGACCGCGCTGCTGGCGCCTGCCAACCGCTGTTTTCGCGACTGGCTGCTCGGCCAGCGCCCGGCTGTTGTTGAGGAGGGCGCGCAGTGAGGAGAATCACTGTCCGGTAAAGATCTCTATGTGTGAAGGCGCACAGGAGAATGAGGAAAATCTGTTCCATACTCAAGGTGCGATACGGCGAACAGAAGCTTTCCCGACGAAGTTAGTGTAGTATGTTCGGCCACGATTACGGGCTCGCGGTGAATGTTTTGCGCATGCCAGCGAGACTTTACGTAAAAAGTATATACGTAACAATGAGTTGTTCATACAGGCCTCATTGTTTCATAAAGCATACCAGACGCCTGGGAAGGCGACACCTTAAGGAAGCTCAATGAGCGAGAAACTGCAAAAAGTGCTGGCCCGCGCCGGCCACGGCTCCCGCCGTGAAATTGAAGCGAAAATCGAAGCTGGCCGCGTCAGCGTCGACGGAAAAATCGCCACCCTCGGCGATCGTGTGGAAATCGTCCCCGGTTTAAAAATTCGTATCGATGGTCATCTGATCTCGGTGAAAGAGTCTGCTGAGCAGATCTGTCGCGTGCTGGCTTACTATAAGCCGGAAGGCGAGCTGTGCACCCGTAACGATCCGGAAGGGCGCCCGACGGTGTTTGATCGCCTGCCAAAACTGCGCGGCGCGCGCTGGATTGCCGTTGGCCGTCTGGACGTGAACACCTGTGGCCTGCTGCTGTTCACCACCGATGGCGAACTGGCAAACCGCCTGATGCATCCGAGCCGTGAAGTCGAGCGTGAGTACGCCGTTCGCGTTTTCGGCCAGGTGGATGATGATAAGTTGCGTCAGCTGTCTCGTGGCGTGCAGTTAGAAGATGGTCCGGCAGCATTTAAAACCATCAAATTCACCGGCGGTGAAGGGATTAACCAGTGGTACAACGTCACCCTGACCGAAGGGCGTAACCGCGAAGTGCGTCGCCTGTGGGAAGCGGTCGGCGTGCAGGTCAGCCGTCTGATCCGCGTGCGCTATGGCGATATTCTGCTGCCGAAAGGCCTGCCGCGCGGCGGCTATACCGAACTGGACCTGGCGCAGACCAACTACCTGCGCGAGCTGGTGGAGCTGACGCCGGAAACCAGTTCTAAAGTTGCCGTCGAGAAAGACCGTCGCCGGATGAAAGCCAATCAGATCCGTCGGGCGGTGAAGCGTCACAGCCAGACCAGCGCTAACCCGCGCCAGGGTAACAACAGCAACCGTCGTTCCAGTACTCGCAATAAGACCAACGGTTAATGTTGTGCGTTCCGGTGGATTGCCGCCGGAACGCGTACTGCCTTTCGCCGTATCAGGCCCTCAGTAGTCAATTCCCATCTGCGCTTTAATCCCGGCATCAAACGCATGCTTGACCGGACGCAGTTCGCTGACGGTATCCGCCAGTTCAATAATATCGCGATGGCAGCCGCGGCCGGTAATGATCACCGACTGATGGGCAGGACGCTCACGCAGGGCGCTTAGCACCGACTCCAGCGGCAGGTAATCGTACGCCACCATGTAAGTCAGCTCATCCAGCAGCACCAGATCGAGCTGGTCGTCAGCCAGCATACGGCGGGCATGCTCCCAGACCGCCAGACAGGCGGCGGTGTCGCTGTCGCGATCCTGGGTGTTCCAGGTGAAGCCTGTCGCCATCACCTGAAATTCGACGCCGTGGGGTTCCAGCAGGTTACGCTCACCGTTAGGCCAGGTCCCCTTAATAAACTGGATCACGCCGACTTTTTTGCCGTGGCCGACGGCGCGGGTCGCGGTGCCAAAGGCGGCGGTGGTTTTGCCTTTGCCGTTGCCGGTAAAGACCATCACAATGCCGCGTTCGTCCTGGGCTGCCGCCACCCGGGCGTCAACTTTATCTTTCAGCCGCTGCTGGCGTTCGCGGTAGCGTTCATCACTCATTGGGCAATTCCTGGCTTACGGCCCGGTTGGGCGTCAAAGGTCATTCCCGTCTTGCGGCGACTGTCGTCACCCATCAGCCATAGATAGACGGGCATAATGTCAGCGGGGGTCTTCAGTTTTAGCGGATCTTCCGTCGGGAAGGCGCTGGCGCGCATCCCGGTGCGGGTGCCGCCGGGGTTGATGCAGTTCACCCGCAGATGACGGCTTTGGTACTCGTCGGCCAGCACCTGCATCATCCCTTCGGTGGCGAATTTGGAGACCGCATAGGCGCCCCAGTTGGCGCGGCCCTGACGGCCAACGCTGGACGAGGTGAAGACCAGCGAGCCCGCATCCGAACGGAGTAATAAAGGAAGAAGCGCCTGGGTCAGCATAAAAGTGCCATTGACGTTCACCTGCATCACCTGCTGCCAGACCTCCGGCTTCTGCTCGTCCATAGGGCAGATGTCGCCGAGCAGGCCGGCGTTGTGCAGCACGCCGTCAAGACGGGGATAGTGCATACTTATCTGCTGCGCCAGCTGCTGGCACGCCTGCGGCGTGCAGGTTAGCAGGTCGAGGGTAAACCAGCGGGCGGGAATGCCGCCCTCGCGTTCAATCTCCTGGGCGACGGCGCGCAGTTTTTCGTCGTTGCGGCCAAGCAGAATCACGCTGGCGCTATAGCGCGCGTAGGTCAGGGCCGCTTCACGACCAATCCCGTCGCTGGCGCCGGTGACCAGGATGATGCGATCTTTCAGCAAGTGGCGTTGCGGTTGATAATGCACGGCGACTCCTTGGGCGATCGGTTCCCGATCGCGCTTCATCTTTGGTATCTCACTTTTGCGCTGTTATGCCTGAAAGTGCTCGCCATTGCAATCGGCGAAGCGGAAAGTATTCAGAAAATTAATATCTTGCAACGATTTCAGCCTCGCTGAAAAAAAACGGAATCCGCTGCGCACAAGACACAAAGCACAAAGACTTCTCGCCAGGGGCTGATGTACACTGTGCAGCAACGTCAGTGCTTTACACAAGGTGAAAACGTGGAATTACTTGCTCAGTACGGCTTATTTTTAGCCAAGATCGCGACGGTTGTCGTCGCTATCGCGGTGATTGCCGCTATTATCGTCAACCTGGCCCAGCGTAAGAAGCAGCGCGGCGAACTGCGGGTGACCAATCTTAGCGAGCATTACAAAGAGATGAAGGAATCGCTGGCGGTGGCGCTGCTTGACGGCCCGCAGCAGAAACAGTGGCATAAAGCGCAGAAGAAAAAGCAAAAACAAGAGGCGAAGGCCGCGAAAGCGCGGGCGAAGCTGGGTAACGTGGAGCCGGAAGGCAAGCCGCGCGCCTGGGTGCTGGATTTCAAAGGCAGCATGGATGCCCATGAGGTCAACAGCCTGCGGGAAGAGATCACGGCGGTACTGGCGGCGGCGAAAGCGCGTGACCAGGTGGTGATTCGTCTGGAAAGCCCCGGCGGGGTGGTGCACGGTTACGGGCTGGCAGCCTCTCAGCTGCAGCGGTTGCGCGACAAACAGATCCCGCTGACGGTGGCGGTTGACAAAGTGGCGGCCAGCGGCGGCTATATGATGGCTTGCGTGGCCAACAAAATTGTGTCGGCGCCGTTTGCGATCCTTGGCTCCATTGGCGTGGTGGCGCAGATCCCTAACCTCCATCGCTTCCTGAAGAACAAAGATATTGATATCGAACTGCATACCGCCGGGCAGTACAAACGGACGCTCACTATGCTGGGCGAAAATACCGAAGAAGGGCGGCGCAAGTTCCGTGAGGATCTCAATGAGACGCACCATCTGTTCAAGGATTTCGTCCATCGGATGCGTCCTGGACTTGATATTGAGCAGGTAGCTACCGGCGAGCACTGGTACGGGGTGCAGGCGCTGGAAAAAGGGCTGGTGGATGCGGTTGAAACCAGCGATGAGCTGTTGCTGGGGCTCATGGAGAGCCACGAGGTGATCGGGGTGCGTTATCAACAGCGTAAGAAAATGCTCGACCGCTTCACTGGTAGCGCCGCGGAGAGCGCCGATCGACTTCTGCTGCGCTGGTGGCAGCGCGGTCAGAAACCGCTGATGTAAACAACATAACGCGAGGCCAGGGCCTCGCGTTATCGTTTCCACTGGCCTTAATCGACCAGGTGATACTTGTCCGACAGCTCGTGGGCGAGGTACTTAAACATGTTAAATACCGCCGTACTCTTCGGCGTCGGTAAACCCTGCTCGTCAAGATAAAACTCACCGCTAAACACCAGGACATTGTTGCGCTGAACGACGTCGGTGGCTTCGATACCGGCTAACGTATCCTCATGTTCGCGAATAAGTTTGTTGGCTTTTTCGAGCAGCGTCTGGCGATCGATAGGTTGGGTTGTACCTTGCATAACGGACTCCTCTTTTTCTCCGCGCGTAGTTTACGCCGCGCGGCGGCGTGGGGCAAATTTTCCATGGACAAAACAGGGGTAATCGTAACCAGTGGAGAAACAGCCGTTTACTGGCGGGTTTCGCTTTTGCATGCTAATAAAGTTGCGTAACGAATTTTATCAGGTACAGTGTGACGCTTTCGGCGATCTGGCAACAGATTTGCTTGACATTCGGCCAAAAATTCTTCGTGCTATGTCACCTGACGAAAAAAAGTCAGCAAACTCAAACGCCTGGTTTTACGGAGATGAAGCGGGTGTTCAGGGTTGATATTCACCGACGGTGCCGCAACATATGAGGCAGTCGCCAGTGGAGGGTGTATGAATGTGCGATGTATTCCTGGATGAATCAAATTAGGTAAAGGTGAATATGGGTAAAGCTCTCGTTATCGTTGAGTCCCCGGCAAAAGCCAAAACGATCAATAAGTATCTGGGTAATGACTACGTGGTGAAATCCAGCGTCGGTCATATCCGCGATTTGCCGACCAGTGGATCAGCTTCCAAAAAGAGCACCGACTCTACCGCCACCAAAGGGGCTAAAAAGCCTAAAAAGGACGAACGTGGTGCTCTGGTTAACCGCATGGGCGTGGACCCATGGCATGACTGGAATGCGCACTATGAAGTACTTCCGGGTAAAGAAAAGGTAGTTTCAGAACTCAAACAGTTGGCGGAAAAAGCTGACCACATCTATCTCGCAACCGACCTTGACCGCGAAGGGGAAGCCATTGCCTGGCACCTGCGGGAAGTGATCGGCGGCGATGAACAGCGTTACAGCCGCGTGGTGTTCAATGAGATCACCAAAAACGCTATTCGTCAGGCCTTCGAAAAGCCGGGCGAACTGAATATCGATCGGGTTAACGCCCAGCAGGCGCGCCGCTTTATGGACCGCGTGGTGGGCTATATGGTCTCGCCGCTGCTGTGGAAGAAAATTGCCCGTGGTCTTTCTGCCGGGCGCGTGCAGTCCGTTGCGGTCCGCCTGGTGGTGGAACGTGAGCGTGAAATCAAAGCCTTCGTCCCGGAAGAGTACTGGGAAGTTGATGCCAGCACCACCACGCCGGGCGGCGACGCGCTGCCTCTGCAGGTGACTCATAAAGACGATAAGCCGTTCCGTCCGGTCAGCCGTGATGAGACCATGTCGGCGGTATCGCTGCTGGAAAAAGCCAGCTACAGCGTGCTGGAGCGAGAAGACAAGCCGACCAGCAGCAAGCCGGGCGCGCCGTTCATCACCTCCACGCTGCAGCAGGCGGCCAGCACCCGTCTAGGCTTCGGCGTGAAAAAGACCATGATGATGGCTCAACGTCTCTATGAGGCGGGGCACATCACCTATATGCGTACCGACTCCACCAACCTGAGTCAGGACGCGCTGAACATGGTTCGCGGTTATATCAGCGACAACTTTGGCAAAAAATATCTGCCGGAGAGCGCTAACCAGTACGCCAGCAAAGAAAACTCGCAGGAAGCGCACGAAGCGATTCGTCCTTCTGATGTGAGCGTGCTGGCGGAAACGCTGAAAGATATGGAAGCCGATGCGCAGAAGCTCTATCAGCTGATCTGGCGCCAGTTTGTCGCCTGTCAGATGACGCCGGCGCAATACGATTCCACCACGCTGACCGTGGCGGCGGGCGATTTCAAACTGAAAGCACGCGGTCGTACCTTACGTTTCGACGGCTGGACCAAAGTCATGCCGGCGCTGCGCAAGGGCGATGAAGACCGGACGCTACCGGTGGTCAAACAGGGCGACCGCCTGAGCCTGGTGGAGCTGACGCCTGCGCAGCACTTTACCAAGCCGCCGGCGCGCTTCAGCGAAGCTTCACTGGTCAAAGAGCTGGAAAAACGCGGCATCGGCCGTCCTTCCACCTACGCTTCGATCATCTCGACCATTCAGGATCGCGGCTACGTGCGGGTGGAAAACCGTCGTTTTTACGCGGAGAAAATGGGCGAAATCGTCACCGATCGGCTGGAAGAAAACTTCCGCGATCTGATGAACTACGACTTCACCGCGCAGATGGAAGATCGTCTCGACCAGGTGGCCAACCACCAGGCCGAGTGGAAAGAGGTGCTGAACCACTTCTTCGGCGATTTTACCACTCAGCTGGAGACCGCAGAGAAAGATCCGGAAGAGGGCGGCATGCAGCCGAACCCGATGGTGCTTACCAGCATCGACTGCCCGACCTGTGGACGTAAAATGGGCATCCGTACCGCCAGCACCGGTGTTTTCCTCGGCTGTTCGGGCTATGCTCTGCCGCCGAAAGAGCGTTGCAAAACCACCATCAACCTGGTGCCGGAAAACGAAGTCCTCAACGTGCTGGAAGGCGATGACGCGGAAACCAACGCGCTGCGTGCCAAACGTCGCTGTCAGAAGTGCGGGACCGCAATGGACAGCTACCTTATCGATCCTAAGCGTAAACTGCACGTGTGTGGTAATAACCCGACCTGTGACGGCTATGAGATTGAAGAAGGCGAGTTCCGCATCAAGGGCTATGACGGTCCGGTAGTGGAGTGCGAGAAGTGCGGTTCTGAAATGCACCTGAAAATGGGGCGTTTCGGCAAGTACATGGCCTGTACCAACGACGAGTGTAAGAATACGCGTAAGATCCTGCGCAACGGCGAAGTGGCTCCGCCGAAGGAAGATCCGGTGCCGCTGCCGGAGCTGCCGTGCGAGAAGTCTGACGCGTACTTTGTGTTGCGCGACGGGGCGGCGGGTGTCTTCCTGGCGGCCAACACCTTCCCGAAATCACGGGAAACGCGTGCGCCGCTGGTGGAAGAGCTGTACCGCTTCCGCGATCGTCTGCCGGAAAAACTGCGCTATCTCGCCGATGCGCCGCAGCAGGATCCGGAAGGTAATAAAACGCTGGTGCGCTTTAGCCGTAAAACGAAACAGCAGTATGTGGCTTCCGAAAAAGAGGGCAAAGCGACCGGCTGGTCAGCCTTCTTTATTGACGGTAAATGGACTGAAGCCAAAAAGTAATCGTGCAGTATCAGGCAGGAAAAGCGCGCTTTTCCTGCACTAACGGCCGGCAGAGGCAGTGGATGCCTCTGCCGCGTTGTTTCCCCTTCTGGATGGTCTTTTCTTCCCCTTATAACCACCTATATTATTTTTCGTTAGTATCTATACACTGTTGATATAAATGATATAGTGGTTATAGCTAATCTCTTTTTTATTA
>NZ_PJDK01000036.1:0-57938 GCF_002837615.1 Klebsiella sp. X1-16S-Nf21 | reverse complement strand
GCCCGCGCGCTGGGGTATGCCACCTGGCAGGGCGATGCCGGGCCGAACGAAACGCCGATCCCGGCGATCTGCGCCCCGGACGGTAGCCTTATCTATCTCATCGAGGCCGGGGAAGGGATCTATGAGCGCGATTTTCATCTGCGCGACGGACTGACGGTGCGCGAGGATTATCTCGGTATCGACCATCTGGCGCTGGGGATGGAGGCCGACAGCCGCGACAACTGGGTGATGTTCTTCCGCACGGTGTTTGGTTTTACCCTTGAGCATGAGCAGACGCTGCCGGACCCGTATGGACTGGTGCGCAGTCTGGCGGTGCGCAGCCCGCAGGGCGATATCCGTCTGGCGCTGAATATTTCGCAGAGCCGGGCGACGCAGATTGCCCGCTCGGTCGCCTGCTACCAGGGGGCAGGGCTGCAGCATGCGGCCTTTGCCTGCCGCGATCTGCCGGCCACCTGCGACCAGCTTGCCGACGTTGCCCGCCATGCGCTGCCGATCCCGGCCAATTATTATGACGATCTGCTGGCGCGCTTCGGCGGCGAGCTGGACGTTGGGCAACTGCAGCGGCGGCAGCTCCTCTACGACCGCGATCCGCAGGGCGGGGCCTTCCTGCATCTTTATACCCGCCCCTTTACCGCCGGGCGCTTTTTCTTTGAATTAACCGAACGACGGGCCGGTTACGCGCTCTATGGCGCGGCGAATGCCGCCGTCCGTCTGGCGGCGATGCAGTATTGTTAGCCCGAATCAAATGGTTCATTATGCTTTAAACACAATAACAACATCCTCTGTACCCGAGACAGGAACTGACTATGAGCTCATATAGCCCTAACCCGACGGCTGCCGCCCAGCCTGCCGTCACCGTGCGCCGCTCCCGGCGGCGCATCGGCATCCTTGCGCTGTTGGCCATTGGTACCATGATCAACTACCTCGATCGCACCGTGCTGGGGATCGCCGCCCCAAAGCTCACCGGTGAGCTGGGGATCGACCCGGCGATCATGGGTATCCTTTTTTCCGCCTTCGCCTGGACCTATGCCCTGGCGCAGATCCCCGGCGGGCTGTTCCTTGACCGCTTTGGCAACAAAGTGACCTATTTTCTGTCGCTGACCCTATGGTCGCTGTTTACCCTGTTCCACGGCATGGCGGTGGGGCTGAAAACACTGTTGCTGTGCCGCTTCGGACTCGGCATTAGCGAAGCGCCGTGCTTTCCGGTCAACAGCCGGGTGGTCAGCGCCTGGTTCCCGCAGCATGAGCGGGCGAAAGCCACAGCGGTGTACACGGTAGGGGAATACCTCGGGCTGGCCTGCTTTGCGCCGCTGCTGTTCTGGATCATGGACGGCTTTGGCTGGCGGGTGCTGTTCGTCAGCGTCGGCGCGGTCGGTATTCTGTTTGCCCTGGTGTGGTGGCGCTGCTACCGCGAACCGCATGAAGATCCGCGCCTCAGCCAGCAGGAGCGCGAGCATATCGAAAACGGCGGCGGCCTGAGCGCCCCGACGGACCAGCAGGTGGCGTTCAGCTGGCCGCTGGTCCGCCAGCTGCTGAGCAAGCGGCAGATCATCGGCGCCAGCATCGGCCAGTTTGCCGGCAATACCGTGCTGGTGTTCTTTCTCACCTGGTTCCCGACCTGGCTGGCCACCGAGCGGCATATGCCCTGGCTGAAGGTCGGCTTCTTCTCCATCCTGCCGTTTGTCGCCGCCGCGGGCGGGGTGATGTTTGGCGGCTGGATCTCCGACAAACTGCTCAAGGCCACCGGGTCGGCCAACCTTGGCCGTAAGCTGCCGATCGTCGCCGGTCTGCTGATGGCCAGCTGCATCATTACCGCCAACTGGCTGCAGAGCGACCTGGCGGTGATCCTGGTGATGTCGTTTGCCTTTTTTGGCCAGGGGATGGTGGGCCTCGGCTGGACGCTGATCTCCGATATTGCCCCGAAGGGGCTGGGCGGCCTGACCGGCGGCCTGTTTAACTTCTGCGCCAACCTCGCGGGGATCCTCACCCCGCTGGTGATCGGCTTTATCGTTGCCGGGTTCGGCAATTTCTTCTACGCGTTGATCTACATCGGCGGCGCCGCGCTGCTGGGCGTGGTGGCCTATCTGTTTATCCTCGGCGACGTCAAACGTATCGAGTTATCGCAGTAAGCAAAGGAGCAAGGCATGGTGATTAGTGGAAATACGCGGCTGATAGCGCACCTTGGCTATCCGACCGCCAGTTTTAAGGCGCCGATGATCTATAACCCGTGGTTCGTCGACCAGCAGGTGGACGTAAAGGTGGTGCCGATGGGGGTCAGGCCGGAGGACTACGCCGCGTTTATTCCGCCGCTGTTTACGATGACCAACATCATCGGCGCGCTGGTGACGATGCCGCATAAAATCGCCACCTGCGATCTGGTCCAGCGCCTGAGCCCGACGGCGGCCATCGCCGGCGCCTGCAATGCCATCCGTCGCGAGGCCGACGGCAGCCTCTCCGGGGATATGTTCGATGGCGACGGCTTTGTGCTGGGCCTGCGTCGTAAAGGGTTTAATCCGCAGGGGACGCGGGCGCTGGTGGTCGGCAGCGGCGGGGTGGGATCGGCTATCGCCGCCTCTCTCGCAGCGGCGGGAGTCAGCGCCCTGACCCTGTACGATACCCGGCCCGAGGTGGCGCACGCCCTCGCCGGACGGCTGCATCAGCACTATCCGCAGCTCGATATCACCCTGATGCGGCACGACCCTGTCGGACACGAGCTGGTGGTCAATGCCACCCCGCTGGGGATGAAGGCCAGCGATCCGCTGCCGCTGGACGTTGACCGTCTGGCGCCAGGCACCTGGGTGGGGGAGGTGGTGATGACCCAGGAGTACACCCCGCTGCTGAGGGCCGCTCAGGCGCGACAGTGCCATATCCAGCGCGGGACCGACATGTTGTTTGAAATGATCCCCGCTTATCTGCGCTTTTTCGACCTGCCGGTAGCCACTCCAGAGCAGCTGCGCGCGCTGGCGGAAATTCGCTACTGACGCGACGGCAAACCGGGTAATATAGCGTTATGTTATCCGGTTTATAGCGACTCTCTATGATGTCCACTCCTCTCACGCTGCTGGCGGCGGGAAGCCTGAGAAGCGCTTTCCTGCCGCTGGTGGCGCACTTTCAGCAGCACACTGGCCTGGCGGTCGATGCGCAGTTTGGCCCTGCCGGCCTGCTGCGCGAGCGGATCGAGGCCGGGGCGCCGTGCGCGGTTTTTGCGTCCGCCAACGCGGCGCACCCGCAGGCGCTGCTGCAGGCCGGTCTGGCGCAGGAATGCCAGGGATTTGCCGGCAACCAGCTGATGCTGACCGCCCGGCGGTCGCCGGACAACGATGGCCTGGACTGGCTGGCGCTGCTCAGCACGCCCCGCCTGCGGCTGGCGACCTCCACGCCGGGATGCGATCCGTCGGGAGATTATACCTGGCAACTGTTTGCCCGAATTGAGGCGCACTATCCTGGGTTGGGCAACGCGATAGCCGGGCGGGCGCAGCCGCGGGTCGGCGGCAGAGACTCACTGAGCGTGCCGCCGGGCGAGATAGCCGGCGCGTGGCTTATTCGCCAGAATCTGGCGGATCTGTTTATCGGCTACGCGCACTATGGCCCCGCGCTGGCCGCCTGCGACGATCTGCGTACCCTGACCATCCCGGCGCCGTGGAATATTCGCTGCGATTACCAGCTGGCGCGCCTCAGGGCGGATCCCGCCGCGCTGGCCCTGTATCGCTTTATCCTCGGCGACGTTGGCCAGGGGTATCTCCGGCAGGCGGGTTTTATGCCGTTCAGCGACGCAGAGTAAACCCCGGCGCCAGCAGAGGGGACGCGGACGCTGGATGGTAGATCAGACGTACCGGCAGGCCGTACGCTTGCCGGAGGTGCGTTTCGCTCAGCACGTCGGCGGTCTCGCCTGCCAACCACTGGCCCTCCGGCAGAAGCAGCAGCGTATGGCTGGCCACCTGCAGCGCATGGTTTGGATCATGGGTGGTGAACAGGACGGTGCGTGCCTGGCGGTGAGCGAGGTCGCCGATCAGCTGCAATACCACCTGCTGGTTACCGAGGTCCAGCGCCGAGCAGGGCTCATCCAGCAGGATATTCTGGCTGGCGCTGACCAGCGCGCGGGCAATCAGCACCAGCTGCTGCTGGCCGCCGGAGAGGGCGCCGAAGTCATCCCCGGCCAGGGCGGCAATCCCCAGCTGCGCCAGCGCGTTCTCAACCCGCCGGGCATCCTCCTCGCCCGGCTGGGCAAAGAGATCCACATGACGGGCGCGGCCCATCAGCACCACATCGCTCACGCGCCAGCGAAAAGCGGGACGAAACGACTGCGGGACCAGGGCGACGCCCCCCTCGCACTGCACCTGGCCGCCCAGCGGCGGCAACACGCCGGTCAGGGTGTCCAGCAGGGTACTTTTTCCCCGGCCATTGGCGCCCAGCACCGCCCAGATCTCACCGGGCCGGCAGGTCAGCGTGAGCGGGGCGAAGAGCGGCTGACGGTGGCCGTAGCGTAGCGCTTCCAGCGATAATGAGCTGTTCATCGGGCGGTACTCCGGCGCCGGGATTGCACCAGTAAAAAGGTAAACAGCGGCGCCCCGAGCAGGGCAGTGATGATCCCGATCGGGATTTCCGCCTGGGTCAGCGTGCGCGCCAGATCGTCCACCACCAGCATCAGCGCGGCGCCAAGCCAGAAGGCGGTGGGCAGCAGGCGACGATGGTCAGCGCCCACCAGCAGACGGGCGAGGTGCGGGACCACCAGCCCCATCCAGGCGATGCTGCCGCTGACCGCCACCTGGGCTGCCACCAGCACTGCACAGCACACCAGCACGCCGCGACGCAGCGCGGCCACCGGAACGCCAAGACTGCGGGCATCGCGTTCCTCCAGCGCCAGCAGGTTGATACGCCAGCGCAGCTTCCACAGCACCCCGGCGGCTAGCGCCATGGGCAGGGACATAAGCAGAACCTTATGCCAGCTGGCGGTCGCGAAGCTGCCGAGCAGCCAGAAAACAATGTTCGGTAACGTCTCTTCGCTATCGGCGAGGTACTGCATCAGGCTGACCAGCGCGGCGAAGAAGCCGCTGAGAATGATCCCGGACAGAATCAGCCCCAGCGTGCTGTCCCGCCCCTGCAGGGCGGCGAGGGCGTAAATCAGCCCCAGCGCGATGAGGCCGAAGAAAAAGGTCGAGGCCATCATCAGCAGACCGCCGACGCCCAACAGGATCGCCAGCGTGCCGCCGAAGGCGGAGCCGGCGGTCACCCCGATGATGTGCGGGTCCACCAGCGGGTTCTGGAACACGCCCTGCAAGGTGGCGCCGCACAGCCCCAGCGCGCCCCCGGCCAGCAGAGCCATGACCACGCGCGGCAGGCGAACCGACCAGACGATCTGCCCGATCACCCCTTCACCTGGCGGCAAATGGACCAGGGTGTGGCCAACGGCGCGCAGGCTTAACGGGTACTGGCCGAAACAGAGCGAGGCGACCGCGATCGCCAGCGTCGCCAGCGCCAGGCTACCCTGCAACCGCCAGGGATGGTGGTTAGCGCGCATCTGGCGTCCACGCCACGCGGTAAAAACGCTGATAGTAATCCCTGGCTTTACTGTCCACATCGATGCTCTGGTAGCGCGAAGGATAGAGTTTTTTCGCCATCCATAGCTCGCCCAGCGCCAGGGCCTCCGGCATCGGGTAACCCCAGGCTTTGGCGTACTCCGGCATCAGCCACACGCGGTGGTGTTTCACCGCATCGATCGCCTGCCACTGCGGGTCGTTCTCTATCTGTTTGACCACCTGCGGATAACGGTCCTGGACGAAGATCACCTGCGGGTTCCACTCCAGTACCTGCTCCAGCGACACCTGACGGGCGCCTTTTACGCTGGCGGCCGCCACGTTCAGCGCCCCGGCGTGCGCCATCATCAGCCCGGTGTATTTACCGGCGCCGTAGGTATTCAGATCGGGGTTGGCCATATACACCCGCACCCGCTGGTTCTGGGGAATATCGGCCACCGGCGCATTGGCTTGTTTGCGCGCCGCAAAGGTGTAGTGAATCAGCGCCTCGGCCTCGGGCTGGCGCTCGACGACCTCGCCGATAAGGCGGATCCCCTCCACCAGCCCGGCGTTATAGGCCTGCTCTTCGTCAGCCATGGTAGGGTTCATTTTATTTTTTTCCCCGGCGGCGTCCTGGCGCAGCGAGATGGCCACCACCGGGATCCCGGCCTGTTGGATCTGCGCGATCATCGCCGGCGGCGCATAGTTGGCGACAAAAACCACCTGCGGACGCAGCGCCAGCAGGTTTTCAATATTGACCTGGGTGAGATCGCCCGGGGTCGCCAGTTGCCCGATCTCAGGCATAAAGCGGGCGAACTGCGGCCCGAGCTGTTTCTGCCAGCTGCTTAAGACGCCGACGATATCCTCTGCGGCATGCAGTTGCACCAGCAGGTTGAGCGTCTGATGTTGCAGAACCACGACGCGGGTGATGTGGTCGGGGAGCGTGACCTGGCGACCCAGCTGGTCGGTGACGGTGCGGTCGGCAAAGGCCTGGCCGGTGAACAGGCTGGCGCTGAGCAGCGTCAGGCCCAGCAGTAAGGGGTGTTTTGACATGGTGTGGCCCGAATGGCGTGAAAAATTCGTTATGTATTAAAGTATATAACGAAGCCGGGCGCAATGGGTGATCGCATTTACCCTCATCACGATTAAGGCATTTCGTACCACACTTCTTCCTCTTCCATGCGGGCCTCTATCTGACTCGCCACCCTCTGCAGGGCGGAAAGATGCTTCTGCGCCGCCTGCTCAATGGTCATCGCGCTGGCGATATAGACCAGATTCAGGCAGCCGATAACCCGCTGCTGGCTGCAGACCGGCACGGCGATGGAGGCGATTTTCTCCTCCTGCCGCCAGCCGCGGAAGTTTTCACCGTAGCCGTTCTGGCGGGTGCGGGCGAGGATCGCCGCCAGCCGTTCCGGTTCGCGGGCCAGCTGATACTCAGCTTCCGGACGGGCGGCCAGCATGCTGACGATGGCATCGCGTTCCGCGTCGGGGGCAAAGGCCAGCCACGTCAGCCCGGAGGCGGTGAGCAACAGCGGCAGCCGCCGTCCGACCATCGCGCGGTGAAACGACAGTCGGCTGAAGCGGTGGGTAGTCTCGCGCACCACCATGGCGTCGACGTCGAGGGTGGTGATATCCGTGGGCCACTGTACCTCGCGCAGCAGCTCGCCGAGCAGCGGTGTGGCGAGGGCAGAAATCCAATGTTCGTCACGAAATCCATCGCTCAGCTGGCGGACGTTAATGGTCAACCGGAAGCTGTCGTCGGAGCGGCTGCGGCGGACAAAACCCTCCTCCTGCAGCGTCTCCAGCAGCCGGCGCACGGTGGTGCGATGCAGGCCGCTAAACTCCGCCAGCAGGCCCGGCGTCGCGCCGCCGTCGAATTTATTTAACAATTTTAATAACAATAAACCCCGGCTTAACCCACGCACCGTTTTGTACTCAGTGGACCCATCGTCACGCATAAATCCTTCCTTAAAATGCTTTATAAACAGCGTTGTGCACCTGGTGCACATTCGGCGATGTTTTGATTGTAGCCGAAAACCCCCGCCCTATACTCAGCCCATTATAAAAATACGTTTACACATGATTAACAAATTGCCTGTCAGCCGGGCAGTTTCCGAGTCGTGAGGTCGCTGAAAATGACAACATCTACACCCGATATTCAACCCGCCGTGCAGCATACCGCTCAGGTCGCCATCGCCGGCGCCGGTCCGGTTGGCCTGATGATGGCCAACTACCTTGGCCAGATGGGCATCAGCGTGCTGCTGGTGGAAAAGCTCGACACACTGATCGATTACCCACGGGCCATCGGCATTGACGATGAATCCCTGCGGGCGATGCAGGCGGTAGGGCTGGTGAACGACGTGCTGCCGCACACCACGCCGTGGCACGCCATGCGCTTTCTGACCCCGAAGGGGCGCTGCTTTGCCGATATCCAGCCGATGACCGATGAGTTTGGCTGGTCGCGGCGCAACGCCTTCATTCAGCCGCAGGTCGATGCGGTGATGTATAACGGCCTGCAGCGTTTCCCGCAGGTCCGCTGCCTCTTCTCCCGCGAAGTAGAAGCCTTTAGCCAGAACGGTGACGGTGTCACGTTAAATCTTAAAGGACCGGACGGCGAGCGGGAGACGGTGCGCGCGGACTGGCTGGTGGCCTGCGACGGCGGCGCCAGCTTTATTCGTCGTACGCTGAACGTCCCCTTCGAAGGCAAGACCGCGCCGAATCAGTGGATCGTCATCGATATCGCTAACGACCCGCTGGCCACCCCGCACGTTTACCTGTGCTGCGACCCGGTGCGACCCTACGTTTCCGCCGCGCTGCCCCATGGCGTGCGCCGCTTTGAATTTATGGTGATGCCCGGAGAAACCGAAGCCCAGCTCAGCGAGCCGCACAATATGCGTCGTCTGCTGAGCAAAGTGCTGCCGGACCCGGACCGCGTCGAGCTGATCCGCCAGCGGGTCTACACCCATAATGCCCGCCTTGCCGAGCGCTTTCGCATTGACCGGGTGCTGCTGGCCGGCGACGCGGCGCACATCATGCCGGTCTGGCAGGGGCAGGGATACAACAGCGGCATGCGCGACGCCTTCAACCTGGCGTGGAAGCTGGCGCTGGTGGTCAACGGTAAAGCGGGAGAGGCGCTGCTCGACAGCTATCAGCAGGAGCGCCGCGACCACGCGAAAGCGATGATTGATCTGTCGGTCACCGCCGGCCACGTGCTGGCGCCGCCGAAGCGCTGGCAGGGGGCCGTGCGCGACGGTCTCTCCTGGCTGCTGAACTACCTGCCGCCGGTGAAGCGCTACTTCCTCGAAATGCGCTTTAAGCCGATGCCGCAGTACCGCGAGGGGGCGCTGCTGATCGACGCCGCCGGCAAGACCTCGCCGGTGGGCAAAATGTTTATTCAACCGCAGGTGACGCTGGAGAGCGGCGAGAGCGTGCTGCTCGACGACGTCATCGGCGCGAATTTCGCCATTATCGGCTGGGGCTGCAACCCGCAGTGGGGGCTCGACGCCGGGCAGATCGCACGCTGGCGCGCGATTGGCGTGCGCTTTATCCAGGTGGTGCCGGCGGTGCAGATCCATCGCGAGCAGGATAACGCCCCCGGCACGCTGCAGGTAGGCGATACGCAAAATCGCCTGAAGAGCTGGTTTGCTCAGCATAACACCGCCATTGCCGTGGTCAGACCGGACCGCTTTGTCGCCGCTCTCGCCATCCCGCAGACCCTCGGCGCACAGCTGACCGCCCTGGCGGAAAAAATGACCCTCGCAACCGGGGATACCGCCCGCACTGAAGAGAAGGTGGCCTGATATGGATGCCTATTTGCACTGTCTCTCCCACACTCCGTTGGTGGGATTCGTGGACCCGGAGCAGGCGGTCCTTGATGAAGTGAACGGGGTGATTGCTGACGCCCGGCGGCGGATCTCCGCTTTCGAGCCCGAGCTGGTGGTGCTCTTCGCTCCCGATCACTACAACGGTTTTTTCTATGACGTGATGCCGCCGTTCTGCCTCGGCGTCGGCGCCACCGCCATCGGCGACTTCGCCAGCGCCGCCGGCGACCTGCCAGTGCCGACCGAGCTGGCGGAAGCCTGCGCCCACGCCGTGATCAACAGCGGTATCGACCTGGCGGTGTCGTACAACATGCAGGTGGACCATGGCTTCGCCCAGCCGCTGGAGTTTCTGCTGGGTGGCCTGGACCGTGTGCCGGTGCTGCCGGTGTTTATTAACGGCGTCGCCGCGCCGCTGCCGGGTTTTCAACGTGCCCGGCTGCTGGGCGAGGCGATGGGCCGCTTTCTCAATACCCTCAATAAGCGGGTGCTGATCCTCGGCTCGGGCGGACTCTCGCACCAGCCGCCGGTGCCGGAGCTGGCGAAGGCCGACGCCCATCTGCGTGACCGTCTGCTTGGCAGTGGCAAACAGCTGCCGCCGGACGAGCGCGAGCTGCGCCAGCAGCGGGTGATCAACGCCGCCAGACGGTTTACCGAAGACCCGCACTCGCTCCATCCCCTCAACCCGGTCTGGGACAACCGCTTTATGAGCCTGCTGGAGCAGGGGCGGCTGGCGGAGCTGGATGCGATCGGCAACGACGAGCTGTCGGCGATGGCCGGGAAATCGACGCACGAAATTAAGAGCTGGGTGGCCGCTTTTGCCGCGCTATCCGCTTTTGGCCGCTGGCGCAGTGAGGGCCGCTATTACCGGCCGATCCCCGAGTGGATCGCCGGGTTCGGCTCGCTGAGCGCCACCACCGAGATTTGATTAACCGGGAGACTAACATGAGCTATCAACCGCAAACCGAAGCCGCCACCAGCCGATTCCTCAATGCCAACGAGGGGGGCCGCACGCTGCGCATCCATATCAATGACTGCGGCGACGGGAAAGAGACTGTGGTCATGCTGCACGGATCCGGGCCGGGGGCCACCGGCTGGGCCAACTTCAGCCGTAACATTGACCCGCTGGTCGAGGCGGGCTATCGCGTGCTGCTCCTCGACTGTCCGGGGTGGGGCAAAAGCGATGCTATCGTCAACAGCGGCTCGCGTTCGGACCTCAACGCCCGGATTCTGAAAAGCGTGGTCGATCAGCTGGGGATCGATAAAGTCCATCTGCTGGGCAACTCGATGGGCGGCCATAGCGCGGTGGCCTTCACTCTGAGCTGGCCGGAGCGGGTGGCGAAGCTGGTGCTGATGGGCGGGGGGACCGGCGGCATGAGCCTGTTTACGCCGATGCCGACGGAGGGCATCAAGCTGCTGAACGCCCTGTACCGCGAGCCGACCATAGAAAACCTGAAGAAGATGATGAGCATCTTCGTCTTCGACACCCGCGACCTCACCGAGGCGCTGTTCGAGGCGCGTCTCAACAATATGCTGTCGCGTCGCGATCATCTGGACAACTTCGTCAAAAGCCTCGAAGCCAACCCGAAGCAGTTTCCTGACTTTGGCCCGCGGCTGGGCGAAATCAGCGCGCCAACCCTGATCGTCTGGGGACGCAACGACCGCTTCGTGCCGATGGACGCCGGGCTGCGCCTGCTCGCTGGGATCGCCGGTTCGGAACTGCATATTTACCGCGACTGCGGCCACTGGGCGCAGTGGGAACATGCCGACAGTTTTAATCAGCTGGTGCTCAATTTCCTCGCACGGGCTTAAGGAGTAAATGATGACTTTTTCTCTTGACGCGCTGGCCCGGCAGCTGCGCGACGCGGAACAGACCGGCCAGGCGATCGCCCCGCTGCGCGATATCCTCGGCGTCGACAATGCCGACGCCGCCTATGCCATCCAGCGTCTGAACGTCCAGCACCACGTGGCCCATGGCCGGCGGGTAGTGGGCCGCAAGGTGGGCCTGACCCATCCCAAAGTGCAGCAGCAGCTGGGGGTCAACCAGCCGGATTTCGGCACTCTGTTTGCCGACATGTGCTACGGCGACAACGCCGAGGTGCCGTTTGGCCGCGTGCTGCAGCCCAAAGTGGAAGCCGAGATCGCCCTGGTGTTGAAGCAGGATCTGCCGCATGCCGATACCACCTTTGATGAGCTGTATAACGCCATCGAATGGGTGCTGCCGGCGCTGGAGGTGGTGGGCAGCCGCATTCGCGACTGGTCAATCGGCTTTGTCGACACCGTCGCCGATAACGCCTCCTGCGGCCTGTACGTCATTGGCGGCCCAGCGCAGCGCCCGGCAGGACTGGATCTGAAGCAGTGCGCCATGCACATGACCCGCAACCAGGAGCTGGTCTCCAGCGGTCGCGGCAGCGAGTGTCTGGGACATCCGCTGAACGCCGCAGTCTGGCTGGCGCGCAAGCTGGCCAGTCTCGGCGAACCGCTGCGGGCGGGGGATATCGTGCTGACCGGGGCGTTAGGCCCGATGGTGGCGATTAACGAAGGGGACAGCTTTGTCGCCCATATCGAAGGTATTGGCTCAGTCGCGGCACGTTTCGTCGCCGCCGGAGAAGGACATCGTGATGCGTAAACGTAAAGTCGCCATTATCGGCTCCGGGAATATCGGCACCGATTTAATGATTAAAATCCTGCGCCACGGCCAGCATCTGGAGATGGCGGTGATGGTCGGCATCGACCCGCAGTCGGATGGCCTGGCCCGCGCCCGGCGCATGGGCGTCGCGACCACCCACGAAGGGGTGGGCGGCCTGATGCAGATGGCGGAATTTGCCGACATCGATTTTGTTTTTGACGCCACCAGCGCCGGGGCGCACATCAAAAACGATGCCGCGCTGCGCGAAGCGAAGCCGGGGATCCGCGTCATCGACCTGACGCCGGCGGCGATTGGCCCGTACTGCGTACCGGTGGTCAACCTCGCGGCCAATCTCCATCAGGGCAACGTCAATATGGTGACCTGCGGCGGGCAGGCGACCATCCCAATGGTCGCCGCGGTCTCGCGAGTGGCGAAGGTGCATTACGCGGAGATCGTGGCCTCGATCGCCAGCCAATCCGCCGGACCGGGCACGCGGGCCAATATTGACGAATTTACCGAAACCACCTCGCAGGCGATTGAAAAAGTCGGCGGCGCGGGCAAGGGCAAAGCGATTATTGTACTGAACCCGGCGGAGCCGCCGCTGATGATGCGCGATACCGTCTACGTACTGAGCGAGCTGGCGTCGCAGGAGGCGATTGCCGCCTCGATCGCCGAAATGGCGGCGGCAGTGCAGGCTTACGTCCCAGGCTACCGGCTGAAGCAGCAGGTGCAGTTTGAGGTTATCCCCGAGGATAAGCCGGTCAACCTGCCCGGCGTCGGCTGTTTTTCCGGCCTGAAAACCGCGGTTTACCTCGAAGTGGAAGGGGCGGCGCACTATCTGCCAGCGTACGCGGGCAACCTCGATATTATGACCTCGGCGGCGCTGGCGACGGCGGAGCAAATGGCCGGGGCAATGCACAGCGCGGCGGGAGCGACAGCATGAACGGTAAAAAACTTTATATCTCGGACGTGACGCTGCGCGATGGCATGCACGCCATTCGTCACCAGTATTCCCTGGCGCAGGTGCAGCAGATCGCCGGCGCGCTGGATAAGGCTGGGGTCGACTCCATCGAAGTGGCCCATGGCGATGGCCTGCAGGGATCCAGCTTCAACTACGGCTTTGGCGCTCACAGCGACATCGCGTGGATTGAAGCGGCGGCGGAGGCGGTCAGCCAGGCGAAAATCGCCACCTTGCTGCTGCCGGGCATCGGCACGCTGCACGATCTGAAAGCGGCGTATCAGGCCGGAGCGCGGGTGGTGCGGGTCGCCACCCACTGCAGCGAAGCGGACGTCGCGGCGCAACATATTGCCTTTGCCCGCGAGCTGGGAATGGACACCGTCGGTTTTCTGATGATGAGCCATATGCTCTCCCCGCAGGCACTGGCGCAGCAGGCGCTGAAGATGGAATCTTATGGCGCGACCTGTATCTATGTGGTGGATTCCGGCGGGGCGATGAACATGAACGACATTCGCGACCGTTTCCGTGCCCTGAAGGCGGTGCTGAAGCCGGAGACCGCCACCGGGATGCATGCCCACCATAACCTGAGCCTCGGGGTGGCGAACTCGATCGTCGCGGTGGAAGAGGGGTGCGATCGCATTGACGCCAGCCTGGCCGGGATGGGGGCGGGGGCGGGCAATGCGCCGCTGGAGGTATTTATTGCCGCCGCCGACAAGCTCGGCTGGCAGCATGGCACCGATCTCTACGCCCTGATGAACGCGGCCGATGATCTGGTGCGGCCGCTGCAGGACCGCCCGGTGCGTGTCGACCGTGAAACGCTGGCGCTGGGCTACGCCGGGGTCTACTCCAGCTTTCTGCGCCACAGCGAAGCGGCGGCCGAGCGCTATGGCCTCAGCGCGGTGGATATTCTCGTCGAGCTGGGCAAGCGGCGGATGGTCGGCGGCCAGGAAGATATGATCGTCGACGTCGCACTGGATCTGCTTAACCGCAATAAATAACGAAAAACGTGCGGCTGACAAAGCATCAGCCGCCAGTCACCTGCTCCGTTTGTTCGGCTATCGCCAAGGTACCCTATGACCAAGATAACGACTGCAAACCCCTCGCGCCTGGTGGTTACCATCGGGCTCTGTTTTATGGTGGCCCTGATGGAAGGGCTGGATCTGCAGGCGGCGGGGATCGCCGCCGTCGGCATGGCGCAGGCCTTTGCGCTGGATAAAATGCAGATGGGCTGGATCTTCAGCGCCGGGATCCTCGGCCTGCTGCCTGGCGCGCTGGTGGGCGGCATGCTGGCGGACCGCCACGGGCGCAAGCGCATTCTGCTGGGGTCGGTGCTGCTGTTTGGCCTGTTCTCGCTGGCCACCGCGGTGGCATGGAGCTTCCCGACGCTGCTGCTGGCGCGCCTGCTCACCGGCGTCGGGCTCGGGGCGGCATTGCCTAACCTGATTGCCTTAACCTCGGAAGCCGCTGGCTCACGCTTCCGCGGCCGGGCGGTAAGCCTGATGTACTGCGGCGTACCCATTGGCGCCGCGCTGGCGGCAGCGCTGGGCTTTTCCGGTCTCGCCGCGGCCTGGCAGACTATTTTCTGGATTGGCGGCGTGGTCCCGTTACTGCTGATCCCGCTGCTGATGCGCTGGCTACCGGAGTCGCAGGCGTTTCAGCGCGCGGAGGCCAGCGTGCCGCTGCGCACCCTGTTTGCCCCAGGGCATGCCGCCGCCACCCTGCTGTTGTGGCTGGGTTATTTTTTCACCCTGCTGGTGGTCTATATGCTGATCAACTGGCTGCCGATGCTGCTGGTGGGCCAGGGATTCCGCGCCAGCCAGGCGGCGGGGGTGATGTTCTCTCTGCAGATCGGCGCCGCCTGCGGCACGCTGCTGCTGGGAGCGCTAATGGATAAGCTCACCCCGCTGCGGATGTCGCTCCTGATCTACAGCGGGATTCTGGCTTCCCTGCTGGCGCTGGGCAGCGCGTCGTCGCTAAACGGAATGCTGCTGGCGGGGTTTGTCGCCGGGCTGTTCGCCACCGGCGGCCAGAGCGTACTCTATGCCCTGGCGCCGCTTTTTTACCCCGCAGCGATCCGCGCCACCGGGGTCGGCACCGCCGTGGCGGTGGGCCGTCTTGGCGCAATGAGCGGCCCGCTGCTGGCCGGCAAGATGCTGGCCCTCGGCACCGGCACCATCGGGGTGATGGCGGCCTCGGCGCCCGGCATTGTGCTGGCCGGCGTGGCGGTGTTCTGGCTGATGCATCGTCAGCAGCGCGCCGCGATTGTCTGAGACGCATCCGGCGGTCTGGCAAAAAAATGCCGGGCCGCCGCCTTGCCTGTCCGCGTCACCTGGCCTATGGTAAGACATCATTCCCTGACGCTTATCGTCCCTATGGCTTACACCTCCCGTTTGCTCAATGCTATCCCTGGCATCCGCCACGCTTTTCTCGATGTCCACGAAACCGCCGCCTTTCCCTATGCCGAGCTGGCTCCGGTGAAGCTGGTGCATGGTAATGAGGTTCATCATTATCAGCAGCCGCTGCCGACGCGCCCGCACGCCGACGCGGTGTTTACCGCGGTAGCCGGGCAAAAGGTGGGGGTGGTGACCGCCGACTGTCTGCCGATGCTGATCGCCTCGCGCGACGGTCGCTCCGTCTGCAGCGTGCATGCCGGCTGGCAGGGGCTGGTCAGCGGCATTGTCGATAATAGTCTGGCCTGTTTTCGCCAGCAGGGGGTGGCATTGGCCGATCTGGTCATCGCCGTGGGGCCGCATATTCACCCTTGCTGTTACGAAGTCTCCGCCGGATTTTATCAGCAACTGCTGGACCAGCCCGGCGGTGATCGGGTGGCCCGCCATCGCCAGCGGCTGTTTCATTCCCGTTCGGGCCCGGTCAGCGATCCGCTCAAAGCCGCCGCACGCGGCAGCGATAATCTGTGGTTTGATCTGCGCGCCTTTGCCGAAGCGATCTTCGCAGAGGCGGGAGTGTCGCCGGCGAGCGTTGAATGGCTGGGGAGTTGCACCTACTGCACCCCGCAGTCGCTGGGCTCCTACCGACGCCGGACCCATTTTCCGGCGCCGAAGAGCTTTCAGTATTCGTGGATCCTGCGCGAGGCCTGAGGCGCGCTCGCGCTAGAGCACCCGAAAACCGTGGGTGCCGTCGCGGGCCAGCTGATCCACCAGGCCATACTCCCACTCCAGATAAGCCTGCATGGCCTCGGCGGAATTATCGGTTCCTTCGTACGGACGACGATAGCGGTCACGGCGCTCGACGGCGAGGCCGCTATCGCCATGCGCCAGCGGCAGACCGGCGGCGATCCACGCCAGCGTCCCGCCGGTAAGCAACTGCACCGGTTTACCGGTCAAGGCCGCCACCTCCGGCACCGCGTAGCGGGCCAGCAGACTGCTGCCGCAGGTCACCACGTATCGCTGTGCGGGAGGGATCACATCCAGGGCCTGGCGCAGCTGCGAGCGCGTCAGCCACCACGCGCCGGGGATATGGCGAGCGACAAAGTTGGCGCTGGTGGTAAAATCGAGCACCACCGTACCGGGTTCGTCCAGCTGTTGCGCCAGCTGCGCCGGGCTTATCTCCTCCGCCTGCGGGCCGGGCGGCACCTCGGCGGCCGGCACCCCGCGTTCGCTCAACTGGCTGGCCGACAGCGCGCTCAGCCGCGCCGTCTCCCAGCCCATCTGCGCCAGCCACGAGCCGGTTATCGCCGCCCGGATGCCATCGTCATCCAGCAGCACAATTCGCGCCCCTCGTACGCTGGCGAAGTGATCGGTCTCCTGCAGCAGCTGGCCGCCTGGCGCGCTCAGGCTGCCGGGATAGTGACCCGCCGCGTACTCCTCGGGGCTGCGGACATCAAACAGGAAGGTAGTGCGGTCGCTCTGCTGCAGCCAGCGTTGCAGCGTGGCCTCATCGATGACCGCCACCCCGGCCCGTTCGGCAAGATGCGCCACCTCAGCGGCCCGGACGCCGGAGGCGCGGGCGGAGGGATCGTATTGCCGCTGCTGCTGGTGCGCCAGCGTCTGGCCGGCCAGCGTCCAGCCGATAGTGCCATTGCGCAGGGCATGGACCGGGTTTGGCACGCCGGCGTTGATCAGCGACTGGGTGCCGATGATGCTGCGGGTGCGTCCGGCGCAGTTGACGATAACCGGCGTCTGCGGGGAGGGCGTCAGGCTCTCTACCCGCAGGGCCAGCTCGCCGCCGGGCACGCTGATGCTGCCGGGGATGCTCATGGTCTGGTACTCATCGAAGCGCCGGGCGTCGACGATCACCACCTCCTGCCGGCTGTCGATGAGCGCCTGAACCTCCTGGGCGCTGAGCGACGGCGTGTGACGCACGCTTTCCACCAGCTCGCCAAAGGCTTTACTGGCGGAGTTGACGTCCTGAAACAGCTCGCCGCCGCTGCGGCGCCAGCCGGCGAGCCCCTCTGTCAGCAGGGCCACATCCTGATAGCCCCAGGCCCGCAGCCGTTCGACGGCGATCTCCGCCAGACCTTCGCCGTTGTCGTAGACGGTGAGCGGGGTGGTGAAGCGCGGTATCCGCCGGCGGACCTCCAGCTCCAGTTTGCTGAGCGGCAGATTGACGGCAAACAGCGGATGATCGGTGGCGAAATCGGCCTCTTCGCGGACGTCGATCAGCGCCAGTTCACGACGATCGAGCAGCGCCTGGCGTATCCCGGCGGCCTGGCGATAAGCGTAGGTGGGCATAGTGGTTATCCTTGATGTTCGCGGGACAAATCCCAGATATTGGGTAAATGGCGGTTAGAGTAGCCGGAGATAAACGGTTTCTGCTGCCCTTCCGGGCTATACACGGCGCGCTTCACCGCGCCGATATTGCCGCCGTAGATGTGAATGCTGATGGAGACGCGATCCGCCAGCGCATTGCTGACGCGATGAATATCGCCATCGTCAGCGGAGACTTTCTCCACCTGGCCTGCTTCCAGAAGCGTGGCGGCGCCCAGCGCGCGCGGGATGCCATCGGCATCCAGCTGGTAGCGCTGGTTTTCCTCCGCGCCGCGCAGCATACCAATGGCCCCCCACACCCGGTGGTCATGGATCGGCGTCGCTTGCCCCGGTCCCCAGACGAAGCTGACAATCGAGAAGCGCTCCCCGGAGTCGGCATGCAGCAGATACTGCTGGTAATGGTGCGGATGCGGCAGGGTGTACTCTTCCGGCAGCCAGTCGTCGTAACGCACCAGCGCCGCCAGCCGCTGCGCCACGGCGTCAAGCAGCGGGGCGGTCTGGTGGTGTTCACGGTGCAGGCGGTCTACCTCATGAATGAAATGGCGTAATTTTTCCAGTCGTGGTGCAGTCATGTGCGGTTCCTGTGAGAGGGACTGGTCAAAACGCTAACAGAGGCGTTAATATTATTTAAATGCAATTTACGCATATATTAATATGCAAATTTCACATAAGGATCCTATGCGCATTGACGATATCGACGCTTTGCTGGCCACGGTGCAGTTTTCGTCCCTCAATCAGGCCGCGGAATATCTGGGGATCACCCAGTCGGCCATCACCCGGCGCCTGCAGCGCCTGGAGCAGGAGCTGAACGTGACGCTGTTGGAGCGCCAGACCCGCCCGCTGACCCTGACTGCCGCCGGACACCGGGTGTACGAGCAGTGTCTGAGCATTAAGCGTGAGACGAAAAAACTCTACAGCCTGTTGGATCCGCAAGGCGAGCCGCGCGGCGCGCTGCGTCTCGGTGTGCCGCAGAGTCTCAGCGAGATTGCCCTGCCGGCGGCGCTGTCGGCGCTGAGCCAGCAGTTTCCCGGACTGTCGCCGCAGATCACCTGCGGCTGGAGCGGACAGCTGCAGCGCCGGCTGGAAAACGGCGAGCTGGACGGCATGCTGGCGATGGGGCCCGCCCAGCAAAGCTTCGCCGAGGGCTACAGCGGACGGCTGCTGTGTCCCCTGGAGGTGGTGCCGATCGTCGGCCGGCGTTTGAATTTGTGCGCGTCATCCCTGCGGGAGTGCGCCGAACAGGGCTGGATCCTTAACCCCGACGGCTGTGGCCTGCGCGCCGGGCTTATTCGCCAGCTGCAGAGTCAGGGATTGCGGTTGAAGCTTAATGTCGAAAGCGCGGGCGCGCAGCTGCAGATAGCGCTGGTGGCGCAGGGACAGGGGCTGGGTCTGGTGCCGCGGGCGGCGCTGGCCAGCAGCCCGTGGCGGGACGAGATCGCGGTCCTCAATCTCAGCGATTTTCAGCCTGCGGTCTCACTGTGGCTGATCCACGCCCAGTATCTGGCAAACCTGCAGCCGCCGCTGACCTTTTTCGCCAGCAAAGTGGTGCAGCAGCTGACAGTATCCGACTGAAAGCACTATGCATTTTTGTTTAATGCTAATTCAGCATATTAAGATATGATAAAAATGCATTTTGCTCATTAACACACTCTGTATAGGGTAATGACCAGCGCCGCTGTCGCGGCCACTCCATTACCCTGACGCAAGGAGTTGTTCATGAGCATTCAGTTTCTCGGCATGATTGGCCACCGCCTCTCTTCCGAAACGATTGCCCCGGTGGGGCCGATCTTTGACCGCGACTATATCGTTCGCTTTGCGCAAACCCATGAAGCCGCCGGGTTTGATCGTCTGCTGGTCGGCCACTGGTCCGATCAACCCGACGGCTTTCTGGTGACGGCCCTGGCCGGGCTGTCGACGCAGAAAATCCATTACCTGCTGGCTCATCGCCCCGGTTTTGTTTCGCCAACCCTCGCCGCGCGCAAATTCGCCACCCTTGAGCACCTGTTGGGGGGCCGGCTGGCGGTGCATATCATCAGCGGCGGCAACGATGCCGAGCAGCGCCGGGATGGCGATTATCTCGACCACGACCAGCGCTACGCCCGCACCGACGCCTTCCTCGACACCGTGCGCCAGGTGTGGACCAGCGAGCAGCCGGTGGATATTCACAACGATTTTTATCAGGCCGAGCAGGCCTGGTCCGCCATTCGCCCGCTGCAAAAACCGCATCTTCCCATCTACTTCGGCGGCTCGTCGGAAGCTGCCATCGCCGTCGCCGGCAAACATGCCGACGTCTTCGCTCTGTGGGGCGAGTCGCTGGCGCAAACCGGAGAGACCATCCAGCGCGTGCGCGCCGAAGCGGCGAAACACCAGCGTGATATCGGCTTCAGCGTCTCGTTCCGGCCGATTATCGCCGACAGCGAAGCCGAAGCCTGGGAGAAAGCCGAGCATATCCTGCACGTCGCCACCGAGCAGGCGGCACAGCGCGGAGGGGGTTTCAAAGCCAAACCGGACAGCATCGGCGCCCAGCGGCTGCGGGCCACCGCGGCGCAGGGCAGGGTGGTGGACAAACGTCTGTGGACCGGCATCGCCCAACTGGTGGGCGGCGGACATAACTCCACCGCCCTGGTGGGCACCCCGGAGCAGGTGGCGGATGCGCTGCTCGATTACTACGACCTCGGCGTGCGTAACTTCCTGATCCGCGGCTTCGATCCGCTGAACGACGCGGCCGACTATGGCCGGGCGCTGCTGCCGATCGCCCGGGAAAAAGCTGCCCGGCGTGCGGTGGCGGAGCGCGCATCGTGATCCATCCTGAGCGCGACGACTGGGCCCGGCAGCTGACGGCGCTCCGCCAGCAGATGGCGGAGCAGGCGGCCAGCCTTGATGCCAGCGGCGACTTTCCCCAGCGTAATATCGACCATCTGCGCGCGGGGGGCTGGTTAAGTCTCGCCGTGCCGTCATCCTGCGGCGGCGCGGGCGCCACTCTGGCCCAGCTGCAGCAGGTCATCGCCGCCATCGCCTGGGGAGAGCCGGCGACAGCGCTGATTGTCTGCATGCAGTATCTGCACCATTTGCGGCTGGCGGAAAATGACGCCTGGCACGCGCCGCTGCGCCAGCAGGTTTTTCACGATGCAGTCGAACACGGTGGCCTGATCAACAGCCTGCGCGTCGAGCCGGAGCTGGGATCCCCGGCGCGGGGCGGCCTGCCGGACACCGTGGCGACCCGTCGCGCGGAGGGCTGGGACATCAGCGGCCATAAAATTTATACCACCGGCATTGAAGGGCTGCGCTGGCTGGCGGTGTGGGCCAGAAGCGATGATAACCCGCCGCTGGTGGGCACCTGGCTGGTGGCTGGCGACAGCCCGGGTATCAGCGTGGTGAAAAGCTGGGATCACGCCGGGATGCGGGCCACCGGCAGCCATGAAGTTATTTTTAACCACGTGCGGGTGGCGGCAGAGCACGCGGTGGATGTCTGGCCGGCCGATGCGCCACCCGCCGCCCAGGCCGAACCGTTTCGCCTGTTCGCCAACCGGCAGACGGCGCTGCTGGCGGCGATCTATGACAGCATTGCCCACGCCGCTCACGACTGGCTGGTGAGGTGGCTGGCGGGACGGGTACCCGTCGGTCTCGGTCATCCGCTCTCTCGTCTGCCACGGGTGCAGGAGAAAGTCGGGCAGATCGCCGGGCTGCTGCTGGTCAACCGCAGCCTGCTGGAGCAGGCCGCCGCGCTGCGCTTTTCCGCTATCGAGGCCAATCTGGCGAAAGTCACCATCACCGACAACGCCATTCAGGCGGTGAATATTGCGCTCGAGCTGACCGGCAATCATGGCCTGAGCCGACAGAACCCGCTGGAACGCCACTACCGCAACGTGCTCTGCGGACGGGTACATACCCCACAGAGCGACAGCGCCTGGCTGGCAGCCGGCAACTTCGTCTTTCAATCACAAGGATAATCACGATGCGTCTATCATTTTCAGGCCGGGTGGCGGCAGCGCTGATGCTGCTGGCGCTGGGCGGCTACGCGACAGCGCAGGAGCGGATCACCCTGCGTATCGCCGATCAAAAAGGCGGCATGCGTTCGCAGCTGGAGGCGGCCAACGCCCTGCAAAATCTCCCTTACGACATTAAGTGGGCCGAGTTCCCGGCCGCCGCGCCGCTGGCGGAAGCCCTCAACGCGGGCGCCGTGGACGCGGGGATCATCGGCGATGCGCCGTTGCTCTTTGCCCTGGCCAACGGTGCGCCGGTCAAGGCCATTGCCGTGGATAAAAGCAACCCGGCGGGGACCGCGGTGCTGGTTTCCCCCGGCAGCACGTTAAAAAGCGGCGCCGATTTAAAAGGCAAACGCATCGCCACCGGTAAAGGGTCGATTGGTCATTTCGTGGCGCTGAAAGCGCTGGAGCAGGCGGGGATTTCACCGAAGGAGGTGCAGTGGGTGTTCCTCGGCCCGGTGGACGCCAAAGTGGCGCTGCTTAACGGTTCGGTAGACGCCTGGGCGACCTGGGAGCCCTACACCACCCAAATGGTGAAGACCAACGAGGGGCAGATTCTGGTGAGCGGCAAAGGGCTGCTGCCGGGGAATACCTTCCTCGCGGCAACGGATTCCGCGCTTAACGATCCGCAAAAACGCGCCGCGCTGCAGGATTATCTCCAGCGCCTGGCCGGCGCTGAGCGCTGGGCCTACGCCAATCTCGACAGCTACGGCAAAACGCTGGGGGAGATCATCCGCTTCCCGGCGGAGATCGCCCGCGCGCAGTTTGCCAACCGCCAGTCGCAGTGGCAGCCGCTGGCAGAGGAAACGGTGACCCAGCAGCAGGCAACGGCGGACTTTTATCTCGCCAACGGCCTGATCCGCACCCGGCTGGACGTGAAGCCGACCTTTGACCCCAGCTTTAGCGTGCCCGCCGCCGAGGTGACACCATGACCAGAAACACTTTTTCCCGCCGCCGTTTTTTACAGCTCAGCGGCGGCCTGGCGCTGGCCGGGGTCTCTCTGCCGCTGTGGGCTCACGATATGGCGGACATGGCCAGCGGCGATGCCCATCCGGCGCTGCGCCTGCCAGAGCCCTACAAGATCAAGCTGGCGATCAATAAAAGCGCGGTATGCCTCGCGCCAGTCGCCGTCGCCGAGCAGCAGAAGATTTTCAGTAAATATAACCTCGACGTTGAGTTTGTTAACTTCGGCAACTCCACCGATGTGCTGCTGGAGGCGATCGCCACCGGTAAGGCCGACGCCGGGGTGGGGATGGCGCTGCGCTGGCTGAAGGCGCTGGAGCAGGGCTTTGACGTCAAGCTCACCGCCGGAACCCACGGCGGCTGTCTGAACCTGCTGACGGCCAAAGACTCGCCGTTCGGCGGCCTCGAGAGCCTGAAGGGACAAACCATCGGCGTCACCGACATGGCCGGGCCGGATAAAAACTTCTTCGCCATTCTGCTTAAGCGCCACGGTATCGACCCGATCAGCGACGTGCAGTGGAAAGTCTACCCGGCGGATCTGCTCAGCGTGGCGCTGGACAAGCGCGAAATCGCCGCCATCAGCGGCAGCGAGCCATTCAGCTATCGTCTGCTGGAGACCGGCAAGTATCAGCTGATCGCCAGCAATATGACCGGGGATTATGCCAACCTCAGCTGCTGCGTGCTGGGGGTGAGCGGGAGCCTGGCGCGGGACCATAAACCGGCCGCCGCCGCGCTCACCCAGGCGATCCTTGAGGCGCACAGCTATGCCGCTGCGCATCCGGAAAGCGTGGCGCAATCCTTCCTCGCCCATGCCCTGAACACCAGTGAAGCGGAGGTGAGCGGCATCCTGCACGGGCAGGGCCACGGCCATCATGCGGTGGGCGAAGCATTCGTGAAAGAGCTGACGCAGTACGCGGTCGACCTGCAGCGGGTGCAGGTGATCAAGCCGGGTACCGATCCCCATCAGTTCGCGGAGAGTATCTATGCCAACGTATTCGCCTGAGCAGGCTCTGGCGCGCTCCACCGGCCGCGCGCCGCTGTGGGGAGAAGGGCTGCTGGCCGCCGCGCTGTGGCTGCTGGGCGGTCTGTTTACCCTGGCCTGGCCCGATGCCGGGCGGCGCTGGCCGTTTAGCGAAGGGTGGGCGCTGGCGCAATTCACCCTCGGCGGTGGATTACTGCTGCTGGCGCTGAGCTATCGCTACTGGCGAGCGCGCGGCGCGCGTGTGCGGCATGCCGGCAAGTGGCTGGCGCTGTTGCCGGTGCTGTTTGCTGTCTGGGAAGGGCTGACCGCCA
Organism: Klebsiella sp. X1-16S-Nf21; assembly: GCF_002837615.1. Taxonomy (NCBI): domain Bacteria; kingdom Pseudomonadati; phylum Pseudomonadota; class Gammaproteobacteria; order Enterobacterales; family Enterobacteriaceae; genus Klebsiella; species Klebsiella sp. X1-16S-Nf21. The sequence goes on along the minus strand of NZ_PJDK01000036.1, from coordinate 34,051 downwards.
AGAGCGCCGTGCTACCGGTGCCGTTTTTCGCGCCGCCGCAGGCGCTGATCGAGGTGCTGCACGACGACTGGCCGCGCCTGCTCGACAGCCTGCTGCACTCGCTGGGGCTGCTGGGGCTCGGCGTGCTGCTGGGCACCAGCAGCGGGTTCATCACCGGTCTGGCCCTCGGCTGGTCGCAACGGATTGGCTACTGGGTTCATCCGGTGTTACGTCTGCTGGGCCCGGTGCCGTCCACCGCGCTGCTGCCGCTGTGCCTGTTTATTTTTCCCTCGAGCTTCGGGGCCAGCGTGTTTTTGATCGCGCTGAGCACCTGGTTCCCGGTCACGGTGCTGACCTGGTCCGGAGTGATGGGCATTGATAAGGCGTGGTACGACGTGGCGCGGACCCTCGGCGCCAGCCAGCGTTTCCTGATCCTGCGGGTGGCGATCCCCGCCGCGCTGCCGAACGTCTTTGTCGGCCTGTTTATGGGGCTCGGCGCGTCGTTTTCGGTGCTGATTGTCGCCGAAATGGTCGGGGTGAAGTCAGGGATCGGCTTTTACCTCCAGTGGGCCCAGGGCTGGGCGGCCTATCCGAATATGTACGCCGCGCTGCTGGTAATGGCGTTGTTATGCTCCGGCCTGATAAGCGGATTATTTATGCTGCGTGACCGGCTGCTGAGCTGGCAGCGAGGAGGAATGCAATGGTAACAGCGACGCCAGATTCGCCGGCGATAGCGCGCGGCGCGGCGGTATCCATCAGCCATCTTCATCATGCGTTTACACTTGGCAAACAGACGGTACCGGTGCTGGAGAATATCAGTCTGCAGCTGCGCCCGGGGGAAAGCGTGGCGCTGCTGGGCCCTTCCGGCTGCGGTAAATCAACCCTGCTGCGGCTGCTGGCGGGGCTGGAAGCGCCGCAGAGCGGACAGATGCAGATCGACGGTGCGGCGCCCGGCGCCCCGGGGCCGGAGCGGATCCTTGTGTTTCAGGATCCGACGCTCTACCCATGGCTGACGGTACGGCAGAACGTGCTGCTGGGCCCGCAGGCGCAGGGCAAAAAGGGGCTGGAGGCGAAGGCCGACGCGCTGATTGACCGCATCGGGCTGCAGGCCTTCAGCGAGGCGTGGCCGCGGCAGCTGTCCGGGGGGATGGCGCAGCGTGCGGCGCTGGCGCGCGCCTTATTGAACGAACCGCGCCTGCTGCTGCTCGACGAGCCGTTGGGTAAGCTGGATTCCCTGACTCGCATCAGCATGCAGCGGGAGCTGATCGCCCTCTGGCAGCAGCAGGGGTATACCAGCCTGCTGGTGACCCACGATATCGAAGAGGCGCTGCTGCTGTGCGAGCGGGTGCTAGTGATGTCGCCGCGTCCAGGGCGGATTATCGCCGAGTTCGCGCTGCCGCTGGATTTTCCCCGTCATCGCGATAACCCGCAGCTGCTGCAGCATCGTCAGGATATATTGCGCATCCTCGGCCAGGAGGAGGACTGGTAAGCTGAACGCATTGCCCGGTGGCGGCTGCGCCTTACCGGGCCTACGAACTCGACAGGAAGGGGAAGGACCGCAGGCTATGCAGTTGTAGGCCGGTGCAAGCGCAGCGCCGCCCGGCAATGAACATCCGGCGCGACGCCATGGTCCGGCTTAAAAATCCATCTTCACCGTGAACTGCACTTCGCGCGGGTCGCCAATCTGGTTGCCGAGGTTATTGGTGACGATCGAGGAAGTGTAATAGGTCTTATCAAACAGGTTCTTCACATTCACCTGCAGCGTCACCGGATACTGCAGCTTCATCTTATAGGCGGCGAACACATCCGCCACCGCATAGCCCTGCAGATAATAATCCGCGCCGTTGGTGCCGGAGCGCTTGCTGACCGCATGGCCGCCGCCGCCGACGGTCAGGGTGTTGCTGTTATAGACGTTATGAATGTCATAGGTCAGGAACAGCGAACCGGTATGTTTCGGTACGTTTGGCAGCGGTTTCCCGGCGTAATCCGGATCTTCCAGCACTTTGGCGTCGGTGTAGCCGTAGCTAGCGATCACGCTGAGGTTATCGGTGATGGACCCCGCCAGATCCACTTCCACGCCCTGGGAACGCACCTTGCCCGCCGTTTTGGCCACCGTCTCATCACCAATGCTCTCGGTGTACAGCACGTTACGCTTATGAATATCAAACAGCGCGATATTGGCGGTAATGCCGTTTAACAGGTCGAATTTGGCGCCCACTTCGTAAGAGGTGGACTCTTCCGGCGGCAGTTCGCCGATATAGCTGGCGATCGATGACTGTGGCATAAACGATTGGGCGACGTTGGCGAACAGGGAGACGTTCGGCGTCACCTTGTAGACCAGGCCGGCTTTCGGCGTCCATTTCTCATCGCGGCTGTCGGTATTGACGTTAAACGGTCGGCCTTTACCGGCGTACTGGGTGTAGTACTGGTAGCGCACGCCAGCGACCGCGATCCAGTTGTCAGTCAGGTACAGCGCGTCCTGCACGTATGCGGCATAGCTCTCCTGCTGGATACGCTGATCGCTGTCGGAGGCGGAGACGGTATTACAGGTGTCGAGGGTGCCGTAGACCGGATGATAGATGTTAAAGCCTTTCACGTTCTTGCAGCGCAGCATATCGGTGCGCAACAGATCGTAATTCTCATAGGCGACGCCGGTCAGCAGTTCGTTATAAAAGCCGCCCACCACCACGTTGCCCTGCAGGTCGGCGCGGGTGGAATGCATCTTCTGCGTTGAACCGTGGGTACCGTCGACCCGGCGGGTGAGGTTGCCGGTCGCCGAATCATAGGCCATCACCCGCGCCTGGTTATCGTTGTAATTATCCTGGCTGTAGCTGTAGTCGAAGCGTGCGGTCCAGGCGTCGTTAAGGCGATACTCGGCGTTGAGCTGAGCGAGATCGGAATAACCATCGGTAATATTAAACGCTTCATCGAAGCGGGTTTTGCGATCGACGTTCACCGCATGGCCGGTGTTCAGATCGAAAATAGTGCCGCGGTCAAAAGGCGCGCTGTAGTCGCGGTGCGAATAGGACGCGGTCACCGTCGCCCGCTCGCCAAACCAGGTCAGGGAAGGGGCGATAAAGCTGCTTTTGTTTTTACCAAAATTGCGCCAGTAATCCTCATTCTGGTATTCCCCAATCAGCCGGTACGCCAGATTCGTGCCTTCGATGGGGCCGGTGACGTCGAAGCTGCCGGTACCGCCGCCAAAGCTGGTGGACGTCGCGGAAACCGAACCAGAGAACTGCCGCTCCGGCCGTTTGGTGATGACGTTGATCAGCCCGCCGGGGTCGAGGATACCGTACAGCGTCGAAGCTGGCCCCTTCAGGACTTCCACCCGTTCGGTGGCGGCGTTAAAACTGCGTGGCAGCACGGTGCGCAGACCGTTGGTCATGATCGAGCCGTCGCGGTTGGCGCCGAAGCCGCGGCGGGTAAAGGCGTCCTGGGTACCGCCGAGGGTGTTGGTCTGCACCACGTTAGCGACGTTATACAGCGCCTCATCGAGTGAGGTGGCGTGCTGATCTTCGAGAACCCGATCGCTGACGGTATTAACCACCTGCGGAATATCCAGCAGCGGCATCGAGGTCAGCGTCGCGGTGGCGGAGCTGAGTGGCTGATAGCCGCTGGTGGCGCTCTGCTGCGCGCCGTCGGCCACCACGGTGATGGTCTCTTCCGCGTCGTTATTACTTTTCGCCGCGCTATTGTCGGCGGCCATTAATCCCGGTGAGGCTAAAAAAAGAAGCGAAAAAAGCGCGCGCCCTTGCAACGCTCTGCAGGCGACATGGGGTTGAGTCATTATCTGTTTCTCGTGAACGAATCTGCCTTTGCGGTCAGATTAAGCCAATAAAATCATTGCCCTGAATAATAAAAGCACTCTGTTTAGCGTCTGAACGCGCCTTCAGATGTGTAATTGAGAATCATTCAATCATGAAGGGATGTAGTAGTAAATGTTATGTAAGATAAAAAATTGGCGGTGGGAAATGGCGGGGTTATCACGTCTTTTCAATGAGGTGGTGTGTTGTTATTTTATTGATATTAAATGATTTTATTGGTTTTACTGTTGCGCAGCCTCGCTGTAGTGCTCGCGACGGATGGATGACAATGGCGAGTATTGACTACTACATCTATCCCCGTCATGATCAAAAGAGAATGAGATTTATTTTTGTTTGACTGCAGACTGTTCAGCGATGGCCTGGAACGCTGCGGCGCAGGAGCGAGTTATGCCACAGCGGGTGAAACCTGCAGAGCAGGGGATCGTACTGGATGCCCTGTCGGCCGGATACGGCCAGACCCTGATCGTTGACGATATCAACCTGACCATTCCCACCGGCAAAATGACGGTGCTGGCCGGGGCGAACGGCTCCGGTAAATCCACGCTGCTCTCGACCATCGCCAGAATGCTGAAACCGCTCGGCGGCTGCGTGCGTCTGGACGGGCAAGCCATTCACCAGATGCCGACGAAAGCCGTCTCGCGCCAGCTGGGCATCCTCCCGCAATCGCCGGTGACCCCGGAAGGGTTAACGGTTTTCGAGCTGGTCTCGCGCGGGCGCTACCCATGGCAAGGGCTGATGCGCCAGTGGTCCGAGGCCGATGAGCTGGCGGTGGAGGAGGCGCTGCGCTTAACCGGTACCGCCGAATTCGCCCATCTGCCGGTGGACAGCCTCTCCGGCGGCCAGCGTCAGCGCTGCTGGATCGCCATGGCGCTGGCCCAGCAAACGGCCACCATTCTGCTCGATGAGCCGACCACCTGGCTCGATCTGCGCTATCAGGTCGATATCCTCGAGCTGCTCCAGACTCTCACCCGCGAACATGGCCGCACGGTGGTGACGGTGCTCCATGACCTCAACTTTGCCGTGAACTATGCCGATCTGCTGGTATTCCTCAAACAGGGGCGCATCGCCGGCACGATTAGCGACAACGACGTCTGTAGCCCTGAGCTGATTAAACGCGTGTTTGACGTTGACGTGCAGATGTCGATTAACCCGCAAACCGGCAAACCGTTCTTTATGCCGTTTCGCGCCCGCCAGGCCGTTGACGCATGAGCGCCGCCGTTCTGTACGCCGCGCGGCGTCATGCCCGCCCCCGACTGGCGCTCTTGCTGCTAACGCTACTGCTTATCGCCGCCTCGCTGGTGCATCTTGGCTTAGGCGCCCGCTGGATCGCCCCACAGACGGTGCTGCAGGCGCTGCTGGAGTACAATCCGCGCAACTTCGACCAGCGAATCATCGTCGATCTGCGCCTGGTGCGGCTGGCGGCAGCGCTGCTGACCGGCGCGGCGCTCGGCGTCGCCGGGCTGCTGCTGCAGACGGTGATCCGTAACCCACTTGGCGAGCCGCATATTCTCGGCCTTAACGCCGGCGCCTCGCTGGCGGTGGTGGCGACCTCGGCGCTGGGCCTGTCTCTCGGCGCTTTCCCCGCCGGGCGCCCGCTGACCGCCGCCTGCGGCGCAGCGCTGTTGTTCGGCGGCGTGATGGCGCTGGCCTCTGCCGGGCGTGGCGGGGCGACGCCGCTGCGCATCACGTTGTGCGGAGTGGCGCTGTCAGCGTTTGCGTCGGCGGTGACGGCGGCGATATTGATCCTCGATGAACAGACGCTGCTGGCGATGCGTACCTGGCTGGCCGGCGACCTGGCCGGACTGAACTGGAGCACGCTGCAGACGGCGCTGGTTCCGGCGCTGATCGGCCTTGGCGTCGCGCTGCTCATTGCCCCACGGCTTAATGTGCTGGCGCTGGGGGATAAGGTGGCGCTGGGCCTTGGCGTTAATCTCGTCCAGACGAGGCTGCTGGGTCTGCTGGCGATTGCGCTGCTGTGCGGTGCGGCGGTGGCGGTGGCCGGGCCGATCGGTTTTGTCGGGCTGGTGGTGCCGCACGTGGTGCGCCGTCTGGTGACGGAAGATATCCGTCTGGCGCTGCCCCTGGCGGCGCCGGTGGGGGCGCTGGTGCTGGTGCTGGCGGACATCGCCGCCCGGACGCTGGTCGCGCCGCAGGAGCTGGCGACCGGGGCGATGACCGCCCTGGTGGGCGCGCCGCTGTTTATCTTTATCGCCGCGAGGTTTTTTAAATGACGCGCGCCGTTCACCGGGCCGGTTTTCGGCCGCTGGTTATCGCCTCCCGCCAGCTGCTGCTGCGCCCGGCGGCGCTCAACATTGCCGCCATCATGATGCTGATGCTGCTGGCGCTCGGGCTGTACAGCCTCAGCCGCGGCAGCTTTCCGTTGCCCGCGTCGACGCTGGCGCGGGCCCTGCTGGCGCCGCAGGATATGGGCGAGCAGCCGCGCTTTATTCTGTTTGATATCCGCCTGCCGCGGATCCTGATGGCGCTGCTGTGCGGGGCCATGCTGGGGCTGGCCGGCGCGGCGATGCAGAGCATCACCCGTAACGGGCTGGCCGACCCGGGGCTGATTGGCGTCAAAGAGGGGGCCAGCATCGTGGTGCTGGCGCTGGTGCTGTTTTTCCCGGCGGTAGGCCTGGTCTGGCGGCCGCTGGCGGGAATGGTCGGCGGCGTGGCGGTGGCCTTGCTGGTCCTGACGCTGGCGCGCGACTGTTCGCGGCCGCGCTTTATTTTAATTGGCATCGGCGTCTCCTGGACTCTGGCGGCAGCGGTCGGCATCTTTATGACCACCGCCGACGTTCGCGACGTGCAGACGGCGATGATCTGGCTGGCGGGCAGCCTGCAGGCCGCGACCTGGCCGCTGCTGGCGGTGGCCTTTTGCTGGGCGCTGCCCGGGGCCATCATCCTGTTCTGTACCGCCCGGGCGGCGGACGTGGCGCTGCTGGGCGACCGGACCGCCATCGGCCTCGGCGTACGTCTGCAGCAGCTGACGATGCTGCGCTTTTTCGCGCCGGTGCTGCTGACCTCGGCCAGCGTCTCCTGCGTCGGCAGCCTGGGCTTTGTGGGCCTGATGGCGCCGCATATGGCGCGTTTTGTGCTGCGCGGCGGCCAGGTATCGCTGCTGTGCGGCAGCGCGCTGATTGGCGCCTTGCTGGTGCTGGTAACCGATACCCTTGGCCGGCTGGCGTTTGCCCCGCTGCAGATCCCGGCGGGGATTGTCATTGCCCTGGTGGGCTGCCCATTCTTTGTTGTCTTGCTCTGGCGTCGCCGTGATGCCCTTTAACCAGGAAGGTAGTATGCGTTGGTTCGTCTCATTGCTGCTGTTGCTGACGGGGGCCGTCAGCGCCGCCGCCCCACAAACTCAAACTTTCACCGATGATTTAGGCCGCACGGTCACCGTCCCGCTGCATCCGCAGCGCATTGTTTCGATGCACGATCTCGATATTACCATTCCGTTGATTGAGCTCGGGGTGCCGCCGATCGCCAGCCACGGCCGGACGCGCCCGGACGGCAGCCACTATCTGCGCGCCAGCGCCCAGCTCACCGGTGTCGATTTCGACAACAGCGATATCCGCTTTATTGGTACCGCCGATATCGATCTGGAAGCGGTAGCCGCCGCAAAGCCGGATCTGATTATCACCGAGCCCAGCCGCCATGTGTCAGTGGAGCAACTGGAGAAGATTGCCCCGACGGTGAGCATCGACCATCTGCAGGGTAGCGCCCCGGAGATTTACCGCAAGCTGGCGCAGCTGACCGGCACCCAGCCGCGGCTGGCGATCCTTGAGCGCCGCTATCAGGAACAAATCAAACAGCTTAAAGCGATGGTCAACCCACCGCAGTACAGCGTCTCCGTGATCCAGGCGAACAACGGCAAGGTCACGGTGCACCATTCGTATCATGCGCTGGGCCGGGTGCTGCGCGACGCCGGGTTCCGCTTTCCGCCGCTGATTGAGCGGATCCCCGACGGTCAGCGCATTGACGTCAGCGCTGAACAGTTGCCGGAGCTGGATGCCGATTTTGTCTTCGCCACCTGGCGGTCGGATACCGGCGGTAAGCCGCAAGATGAGCTGCAGGCGATGGAAGGTGTGATGCCCGGCTGGTGTGACTTTTTGCGTGCCTGCCGCACCGGGCACTATATTTTGCTGCCGCGGGAAGAGGTGATCTCTAACTCCTACGCCGCGCTGTCTCTGATGGTGGCCCAGGTGCAGTCGCATATTGCCGGCAGGCCCATCCCGGCGGAGGCCAAATGAAAAGCGCGGTAAAAAAAGAGAAGGGCAAAGTCGATCTGTTCGGCGAACGCTATCGCGCCCGGGCGCACCAGCTTTCCCCCCGGCTGCGGGCCGTGGTCAGCTATATCAACGACAACCGCGAGGTGGTGCTGGAGCATACGGCGATGGAGATCGCCACGGCGACCCAGACCTCCGACGCCACGGTGGTGCGCGCCATCCAGGCGCTGGGCTTCGCCGGGCTGCGCGAGCTTAAGCAGACCATGGAGCGCTGGTTCGGCACCTCGGTTACCTCGGCGGAAAAAATGCGCTCGACGGTCACGGCGCTCTCCAGCGACGTCAACTCCAGTATTGATTTTGTGCTTGAAGGCCATCAGCGGGTCTGCGAGGTCCTGTCGCGCGCCGACAACCGCGCGGCGGTGGCCCAGGCGGTGGCATTGCTCAGCGACGCGCGCCAGGTAGGGATCTTCGGCATCGGCGCCTCGGGGATCCTCGCCGAGTACACCGCCCGGCTGTTCAGCCGCATTGGCTTGCCGGCGTATGTGATGAACCGCACGGGCTTCAGCCTCGCCGAGCAGCTTATCGGCCTGCAGCGCGGCGATGTGCTGATCATGATGGGGCAAAAATCCCCCCATCGCGAAGGGATGACCACCCTGCGCGAGGCGAAGCGGCTGGGTATCCCGACGATCCTGCTGACTCAGGCGGTGGACTCGCGCTTCAGCCAGGAGGCGCAGGTAGTGATCGACGTCCCGCGCGGCGGCGACAGCAGCCGGATGCCGCTGCACGGCACGGTGCTGGTCTGTCTGGAGATGATTGTCCTGTCGGTGGCCTCCACCACGCCACAAAAAACGGTGAAATCCCTGAAACGAATCAACGACCTGCACCGGGCCATCGGTAAATCCGGCGGTAAACGGGGCAGTTGAAGAGATAATTCACCAGCGGGAAGGTTTCCGGTTGCATATAAAAGTCAGTGTGTGTATTTTTATGCAAAATAAATGCATAAAAAGGAAATCTCATGGTCAAGAATTTGCTCAAGGCGTGTTTCATGATGGCCGCGCTGACGGCAGCCGGACAGGCGGCTGCGGAAACCTATACCGTCGGTTCCGGCGGCACCTACCGGCCGTTTGAATTTGAAAACAGCCAGAAACAGCTGGAAGGTTTCGACATCGACATCATCAAAGCCATCGCTAAAGCCGAAGGCTTTGACGTCAAGCTGGTCAATACCCCATGGGAAGGCATCTTCGCCACGCTGAACACCGGCGACCGCGACATCATCATCTCCGGGATCACCATCACCGATAAACGCAAACAGATGGTCGATTTCTCCGCGCCGTACTTCCCGGCCGAGCAGTCTATCGTCGTCGCCCAGGACTCGCAGGTTGATTCGCTGGCGGCCCTGAAAAACGAGAAGGTCGGGGTGGTGAACTCCAGCACCGGCGATATCGTGGTTTCTGAGGTGCTGGGCAAAAACAGCACCGCGATCAAGCGTTTCGATAATACCCCGCTGATGCTCCAGGAGCTGTTTGAGGACGGCGTCAGCGCCGCGGTTGGCGACGTCGGGGTGGTGAAGTACTACATCAAACAGCACCCGGAGAAGCAGTTCAAGCTGGTGCCGGATGCCAAATTTGAGCGTCAGTATTTCGGTATTGCGGTGGCGAAAGGCAACAGCGAACTGCTGGGCAAGATCAACGCCGGGCTGCAAAAGATTGTTGCTGACGGGACTTACGCCAAAATCTATAAAACCTGGTTCGACGACAACGTGCCGACGCTGCCAGCGCAATAATCCACCATTTTCAGTGACCACGGCTATCGCCCAGGCGATAGCCGTATTTTTTAGGGAAGGACTATGACGGGATTCCGTTGGGAGATCATCGAGGAGTACGGCCCGCTGTTTGTGGACGGCGCCCTGATGACGATTAAATGTACCATTATCTGCGTGATCCTCGGGACGCTGTGGGGGTTAACTCTCGGTCTCGGGCGGATGGCGAAGGCCGAGCACGGGCCGTGGAAATATATTCTCCGCTACCTGGTGCAGTTTCCGGTGCGTTTTTACGTTAGCGCCTTCCGCGGTACGCCGCTGTTCGTGCAGATTATGGTGGTGCACTTTGCGCTGGTGCCGCTGTTTATCAACCCGCGCGACGGCCTGCTGGTGACCAGCGGCCTGATGAGCGCTGACTTTGCCCGCGAGCTGCGCGCCAGCTACGGGGCGTTCCTCTCCTGCATCGTGGCGATCACCCTTAACGCCGGAGCCTATGTGTCGGAGATTTTCCGCGCCGGCATCCAGTCGATCGACAAAGGGCAGATGGAGGCCTCCCGCGCGCTGGGCATGCCGTGGTGGAAAACCATGCGCAAGGTGATCCTGCCGCAGGCGTTTCGCCGCATTCTGCCGCCGCTGGGCAACAACGCCATCGCCATTGTCAAAGACTCGTCGCTGGCTTCGGCGATTGGCCTGGCCGATCTGGCCTACGCCGCGCGCACCGTCTCCGGCGCCTACGCCACCTACTGGGAACCCTACCTGACCATCTCCCTGGTCTACTGGGTGATCACCTTCCTGCTGGCGCAGCTGGTTAACCGTCTGGAAAAGAGGTTTGGCAAAAGTGATTCACATTAATAACTTACATAAGCGCTTCGGCGACAGCCACGTGCTGCGCGGCATTAGCTGCGATATTAAACCGCAGGAAGTGGTGTGCATCATCGGCCCGTCCGGCTCGGGAAAAAGTACCTTCCTGCGCTGCATGAACGCCCTGGAAACGGTCAGCGAAGGCGAGGTGGTGGTTAACGGCTTTGCCGCCCACGACCGGACCACCGACCTCAACAAGATGCGCGAAAGCGTCGGCATGGTGTTCCAGCGCTTTAACCTGTTCCCGCATATGACGGTGCTGGAAAACCTGATTATGGCGCCGATGAATCTGCGCAATATGCCGCGCCAGCAGGCGGTCGACCTGGCGGACGCCTTGCTGGCGAAGGTGGGCTTAAGCGATAAGCGCGACGCCTGGCCCTCGAGCCTGTCCGGCGGCCAGCAGCAGCGGGTAGCCATCGCCCGTGCGCTGGCGATGAAGCCGTCGATTATGCTGTTCGATGAGCCCACTTCGGCGCTGGATCCGGAGCTGGTGGGCGACGTGCTGGAGGTGATGAAAAACCTCGCCAGCGAGGGGATGACCATGGTGATCGTGACTCACGAAATGGGCTTTGCCCGCGAAGTAGCCGACAGGGTGATCTTCATCGACCAGGGCGTGATTCAGGAAGAGGGCAAGCCGGGGCAGATCTTTAGCGCGCCGAGCAACCCACGCACCGCCGCGTTCCTCAGCAAGGTGCTGTAAACCGAGCGGGCTGGCGCCAGGCCAGCCCGCTGAGATACGCAAAACACGACCAACAGTGAGATACAAGGGAAGACGTTGGTTGAGGCAGAAACTAGCAAAACGGCCATCAATTTCCGCCCTCTGCTGGCTGAGCGTAACGGCACAGGTATCACACATGGAAAATACGATATGCCGCCGACGACTCACCCAATTACTATGAAGACGTTACAGTAAGAGCACCGCCGGTTAGCCGTCCGGACGATGATCGCTTTATTCCTTCTCTGCTTCAGAGGGATAGTTACAACCCGGAACTGGGCTGGCGTGACAGTTTCCCAGCGGTGTTGTCTGTAACGGCTCATGTTGTTCTGAGTAGACATATTGCTGGATCTGTTGCTCCGAACGTATTGGCTGTTCAGTAGAAAAAGGCAGCTCTGGTGATGTGCTCTGAAAGGCCATGACCTGAGTGGCGTAGAGACAAAGTGCGGAGAGCAGGATAGAGTGGATGAGTAGTTTCATAATTAATTCGATTGCCGTTACCTTTTGCATGCCGCAAGTATTGCTTCAATGTCATCAAAACGGTTTACGCTGTGTGGCAGGTAATAAAAATCAACTGCTGTTACATCGTTTCCCCTCGCACTGATCTCAACTTCAGCAATATTCTTTTGCTGAATTCCCTGGAGCAACAATTTATCGGTATTGTCGGGAAGAATCCCGCTGTGGACTAAATGCAACTGATGCACTTTCGCAGCCTTACCCAAACACTGTTCGACCTCCAGGCGCGGGCGTTCAATCAACGTCGTCCTCAGTTCCGGATGAATGTCAATTTGATCCAGATCGCCACAGCCCAATAATAACCCGGGAAGTAAAAATACTCCGGTCAGTCGAATCATTGACATCGTTCATCCTTTAAACCTAAGTCGCGTGAATCTCATGGTATGACATATTAATTCAATAAATTGTTAACAGACGCACTTAAAATGAGGTCTGACGCAGACCTCATAGGCTTTTAATTAGTGAGGAAGATTAAATAAATTCAGCGCATTGTGACGAGATATTTTCAATTTATCATTTTCACTGAGCGGTAGCGTATCAAACCAGTCTGATGCCCATTGCATCTCTTCAAAGGGAAAATCCGTAGAGAACATTATGCGTTCAATGCCAAGTTCCTGAAGAGCAACTTGCAGAGCGGAGCTGCGGAAATTTCCAGAGGTGGTTACGTGAAAATTATGGCTAAAGTAGTGCTGGAAAGAATGGCTGCACGGATACCCTCGAGGCTCATTCTCAACCCGATGATCAATTCGCCAGATAAGGGCAGGTAAACCTTCGCCAAGGTGACCCAGAACGAGCTGGAGATCGGGATGACGGTCAAACAATCCTGAACCCATCAGGCGCAACGCATGAGTGGCTGTTTCAACGCCAAACGCCCAGGCAGACCCCAGTAGCCAGGGATGCCCCTGGTAGACCTGCGCTCGGGACGGGAGCGGATTACGTGGGTGGAGATAAAAAGGGCGCTGGAAGGCGGCAAACACCTCCCAGAATGCATCATAACGACCATCGTCGAGATAAAGAGCGGTATCCTCACTTTCATGTTGAGAAAAACCGTTGACCAGTGCACCTACGAACCCCAAATCCACAAAACATCGGGTCATTTCTTCCGTAGCAGCATCCGGGTCTTGCATTGGCAAAGCGGCGAATCCACGAAAGCGATCGCGATGTTTTTCGATCTGTTCCGCCAGCGCATCATTGGCTCTATGCGCGACCTCTATAGCACGAACAGGATCGTGGATGCGCTGAATAGCAGGTGCATTTAATGACACTATTGCCAACTCAATACCCGCGGTATCCATTTGACGTAGACGTTGCTCGCCGACCGCCTGAATATGATATTTAATTTCATGCCATTTCTCTGGATAGATAGAGTCATAGGAGTCTTCTAAAGTATCCTCAGTAGCGAAATGTTCCTCTAATGCAATTTTATTTTTCATATTGAAATACTCTTCCGTATATTTATACTGATATTAAACGAGCTTCAAAGTATGTTTTAAAAAAGTCCGCTATTGAAATATCATTATGGTCTTCAGAATATCAGCTTGATATAGAGTTGTATCATTTTCTTACAACCAGGAGGGCTCGATGGATCTAAGGCGTTTAAAGTATTTTGTCACCGTGGTGGAATTAGGCTCATTTTCCAGAGCCGCCGCTCATCTTTGTATATCGCAACCACCATTAAGCCAGCGGATCCAGGAGCTGGAGAATGAAATGGGTGGGGAACTCATCGACAGGCGTTCCCGGCCATTAAAGACAACCGTAGCGGGGGCGCTTATTTATCAGCAAGCAAAAGAGATTTTGCAGCGCACAGAACAGATGCAAGGCTACGCGCAGCGCATGTTTCATCCGGAAGTCAACGTAATCAAAATTGGTTTTGTCTCAGCCAATTTTCACGCCCATTTAGCGTCCGTTGTCAGACGTTTCATACAGTTGTGTCCTGAAGTAGAAGTTCAGGTAGTAGAGATGAACAGTATACAGCAGGTGGAAGCGCTACGTGCTGGGCATATTGATATTGGTATAGGCCGAATCAATGTGGTTGCTGATGATATAGAACAAATCACGCTGTATCAGGAACAGCTTATCGCCGTATTACCACAAACACATCCCCGGGCCAAACGCGGTTGCGCTGTTTCACTGGCCACGTTTAACGGGGGACGATTCATCATTTATACCAACCAAAAAAGACCGAGCCTTGCCGATGAGTTACTGGCACGACTGGTTTCACTCGATGTGAAACCTCAGCGAGTCATTGAGGTAGAGCAGTACGACTCGGCGCTACTGCTCATTGCCTCTGGTTACGGAATGACCGTGGCACCGGCCTCAGCCCGTTTGATTTCAATGCCCGGGATAGCCTATATACCGTTGATAGAAACGCTCACCATTCCAATGGTGATGTTCCACCGCAAGGAAACTCGCTCTCGACTATTGCAGCAATTCTTTACCGCGCTCGACGAAGTGAGAATCGATGCTGCTTGCGCAAATACTGTATCAGAGCCGCAGGGGGACAGCCTCGAGCCAGCAACGCAGCCCACAGGTTCATAACGGGCTGAATATGCTTGAAAAAATGCTGATAACCCGCGCACAGATAATTATGCCCTGCCGTGCCTGATGACGACCGGCTAAAGCGATGTTTTGGACAGCCCCCCTGACAGGCAAAGCGAAACTGACAGACTTTGCAGTCATCGGTGAGGGTTAACTTTTTGGCCAGACCAAACGCCATGGCGGCTTCACTGTTATTGATTGCATCAATACTATCATGATGGATATTACCAAGAAGATGTTGCGGATAGACATAGTGATCGCAATTGTACAGATCGCCATTCGCCTCTAATGCAAAAGCATGTCCACAGGTCTCCGCATGAACGCATAGTACGGCTGGTTGTCGAGTCCAGGCCGCAATGGCGACATCAAACATTTGCACCGCAATCTGGCCAATATCCCGGCGGATCCAGATGTCAAATACCTGACTCAGAAACTCGCCGTACTGCTTCGAAGGTACAGACCATGGGGCCAGACGCGCTTTCCGTTCGTCGGGTGTTACCAATTTGAGTCGTGGGTTTGCTTCTGTACTCACTCGTTCAACCAGCGGAATGAATTGCATGTAGCGTGAACCACTATGCCTAAGAAACTCATAGACCTCACCGGCGTGGGCGACATTATGGTGTCCCACTACCGTCAGCGTATTGAAATCGACCTGGAAGCGATGCAGCAGCGATAATGCTTTCATCACAAATCGATGGCTACCTTTCCCCGAATGACTGATGCGGTAACGATCGTGGAGAGTTTCGGGCCCATCAACAGAGAGCCCAACCATAAAACGGTGCTGTGCGAGAAAGGTTGCCCACTCTTCGTTAAGCAGTATCCCGTTGGTCTGCAACGTGTGCGTTATCTTCACCCCTTGACCATAGCGCTGACAGAGTTCGACAACCCGCTTAAAAAAGGGAAGCCCTAAGAGCAAGGGCTCACCGCCTTGCCAGGAGAACGTCACCGGATGGGAGTGTTGTGCCGCGATGTGCTGCTTAACATACTCCTCCAGAGTCTCTTCTGACATTTTCCAGTGCTGCTTACGCTGTGGATATAACGACTGCTTTTCATGATAGAAGCAATATTTACAATCGATGTTGCATTTCGCACCACCGGGTTTAGCCATAACATGACATTGACGATACATGATGTTTTCATCTCAATTAAAATTAATCTCTTATTAAACGACGAACTCTTTCAGGATCGAGATCCCAGCGGATACCATGAAGGGGAGGGATCCAGCTTCCGTCGTCTTTTCCTGTGATTTCGTTTGAGAACAATGCATTCAATTTTTCGTTCATGCTCAAAATTAGGGATACGTTTTGGTGATTATTTGCCAGATTGTTCATTTCATGGGGATCCGTCTTCAAGTCATATAACTCAATATCATTAAGGCTAAAAAGTGCATCCGGGGTCTGAGGCGTATGGTGCTGCTGTAATGAAAAATAGCGTGTAAACTTATATCGTCCATCGAAGATCATCCGGACGCCACCTCTTTTTCTGAGGTCAGGGGACAGTACAGAAAAACGTTGTTGCTTTTCTTCTTTACTTAACGTTTCATTTCTAATGATTTTAAACATATTGCCAATATAGGTCGCATCAGAAAATAACAGCATGTCGTAGCAATATAAAATGCCTTTTCTTATAGCATCAATGGGAGATGATTCTGGATTAAATAAAAGTGTACTAAAGTCATATCCTTTACGGTTTTTCAGTGTAAGGCTTTTGGCTTTGTTTGCTTTGCCCGTCAAGCCAACCAGGGTGGGAGCGATATCTACATGGGAAGTGAGCGATGAACATTTTCTGCCACCAGGAAATGCAGGGTGACTGATTATCATTGGCACATGAACTTGCTCTTTATAGGTACAAGTACCTTTGCCGTTCATCTGGTGAGCGCCACATAACTCACCATGATCGGCGGTATAAACAATGATAGTATTTTTCGTTAAATTTAACGCATCTAGTTCATCGAGGATCCTGACCAAATGAGTATCGTTATCCCGAATGCAGTTAAAATAGTAATCCTGGAGAATTCGCCAGCGCCGATCCTGATCGGCAATATTTCCAACCATTAAACCATTACATAGTTGATACTCAAGATGCGCTGGTGGTCTGCCATGCTCACTGAACGCCTGGTGTCTGGAGGGGGCGAGCGGAACCTCGGGCCATGAGTCCAGATAAATCGTATTTTGTGGTGCTTTATTTGGTGTTGAAGAGTTACTGTTGAGAATCAGAGCGCCGTGCCATTGGTTTTTATCGGTGTCACTGTCTGTATCTATGTACATCGTGTCGTGAGGGTTAACCAGGTTGACTGCCAGAAACCACGGCTTATTATTAGATTGCATTTCACTACCTTTATCTCTCAACCAGTTTATCGCTTCTGCAGCAGTGAGTTCATCGTATAAATAACCGCCATGGCTATGCCCAATAATGTCACCAATTCCGGTATAGTCGTGAAAACCATATCCTTCCATAATTTCATGTAGTTTGATCCTGGGTATCATGCCGAGATCAGTACTTCCATCAGTGTTTTTGGTTACTGGATCTTCCATTAAAGTACTTAGGTGCCATTTCCCTTTATAGGCAGGATAATAGCCCATGTCACTCATGATATTACCAATGGTGCCTAATTCAGGGTCAAGGCTATCCGGCATCCACGGGAAACCAGGATTATCGAACATTTTGGTTTCTGGCATATGTAAACCGGTATATAACACCGAGCGCGATGGCGTACAAACACTACTGCAAATATGATGGTTAGTGAATGTGGTGCCTGATGCCATTAAGCGCTCACGTCCAGGTACGGGGAACGGATATGGATCAAAATAACGCTCCTGATCTGATGTGATAAGTAGAATATTGTAGCCTTCGGGGATTTGATCAGGCAGCTTTCCACTAAAATGATAACGATAATTTTTGGATAATACCTCCTCTTGTTGGTGGGTGAGATTATCAGCTACGGGGGAGGGCGCTAAATTCTTTGCTAATGTTTCTGGTGCGGTGACTAAGGTTGCGGCCGTAATGGCGCCAGATCCTAACAAGAAGTTCCGGCGTGAAATCTTTATTTTATCCGTCATGTTAATTTCCTCTTTAAAATACCTTGATGGATAAAAGTATGATAGTTTCCGCGGGCAATAAAGCCTGATTATGTAAGATATTGTGCGATTATTTTCAACTTTACCTAACTTTTCTATCTCCTCGATATTCGATGAAATCATGTGTCATTACGTTTATCCCTGTAATTAAATTTAGCCGACAACCATTGTTCAGTGACAATGGCAATATATATATCAAAATGAACATGTCGTATTATTTGGATACATGGATTATTATTTTGTCATAGCTAAACAGTTCATAACCAGAAGTGATTCTTTTATTTACGAATGAGGATGCATAGTTATAATAGGACATCTTTAAAACAGGAGTCGGACATTGAGCAGTTACTCTACAATCAATAACAAGGCAAACTAGCGAAAAATTGCTGGCGCTGCTTGCCGGTCCCGATGGGAAGCAATCTTACCTGGAACATGAGATTGCGCTATAACATTAGCATTGAGGTAGTGCGGTGTGCTTATCAATAATATCCAGATACCGCTTAATTAATCCAGTATCTTCATGAGGAGACATGATATGACACTCAACATTTCTGATGAGCCTCCATCGAGAGGGCTAGCTACAGGCTGACTATCTGCATTGAAATTAGGTGGATGCAATGGAGGTAGTCATTACAGTTGCCTTAAAACTGTCGAGAATGACCTTTCATTTTATGCACTTAGATGAGGTGTAGCATGTTGCTCACAACCAAACGTTATATGTTTTTAATTGATGTTGATAGCACTATTCCTTTTTCAGCGTTGACGAATGTCTGCCAACCACCGCGGAATTCATCACCTTTCTTCATTCATAAAACCTTCCCGGGCAGGAAAAGTCTCGTTAGTCGTATCTTGCATAAATTAGCAAAAAAAAGACAGCGTGCTGTTATAGATTATATAAATACGCTGCTGCCTTAATTCATAATACGCCACAGAGGATCGGATAAAACGGGGTACCTCTGTGGCTGTTTGGAGTTTTAAATTCCATCTTAAATTATTCATTTGCGTCCAGTGAATGGTGTTTTCTGCGCGTGAATTGATGAGCGGAGACTCTTATTATGTATTCATTGACAGAACACAGAAGTAAGACAACTTCATGGCTTAATGATGTAGTCGTCTGTTTCATTTTTATGGCAAGTATTGCTTCATTTATCTACGGTTGGCAGGGGATGCATAGCGTATTCAATGGGCGTGATTTACCTGTGATTAGCCTGGATTATCATGTTCTTCCTTATTATACGCTGCGCACCACTATGCGCCTGGTTATCGGGCTTTTTTACTCAATGCTATTTTCAATTGTCTTCGCGGTTCTGGCAGCAAAATATGCACCGATGAGAAGAGTTATTTTGCCCTTTGTCAACTTTATGGAGTCTGTACCGTTAGTAGGATTCCTGACTTTCACTACCGCCTTTTTCCTGGGACTTTACCCACATAGTGTTATGGGGCTTGAGGGTTTAGCGATATTTGCCGTGTTTACCGCGCAAGCCTGGAATATGATGTTGACGCTGTACCAGACGCTAAGAGTGGTGCCTAACGAACTGGTAGAAGCGGCGGATGCATTCCGCTATAACCCATGGCAGAAATTCTGGCGGCTGGGGTTTATCTACTCATTTCCCGGGTTACTGTGGAATACGATGGTATCGCAGTCTGCGGCTTGGTTTGCATTGATTGCTTCCGAGATGCTGACAGTAGGTAATGGGAGTACAAATTTACCTGGCGTTGGTTCTTATATCGGTATTGCGCTTCAGGATGGTAGTGTTCCTGGTGTTATTCGCGGGGTATTGGCGCTTATCGTTAATATCGTCATCTTTGACCAATTACTCTTTCGCCCGTTAGTCCGCTACGCTCATCAGTTTAAATATGAGGATGTGAGTGACAGAAAAGTACCCAGTTCATGGTTCTATCACTGTCTGAGTCATTCAATGATTGGACATGGGCTGGAGCACGTTTGTAAACAGTTCTCCCGGATCTGGTTGTTTGTATTACCAAAAATCTGGTATGGATTACGGCTTCATCGCGTGTTTGCTGTTCTGGGCCAAATGAACTGGCTGTGGTCAAGCTTGTGGTATCTGGCAATCGTAGTTGGCTGCATTTACTACGGTCATCAGCTGTGGTTGTTTATTCCTAAGGAGTATCTGACTTCACTTCCGGGCTGGATGGGGTTAACTGCGGGGCGGGTCATTGCCGCTATGGTACTTAGCGTCATTATCTTTACGCCGCTTGGTGTCTGGATTGGTCTACGGCCCGGTCTGGTTCGTTTTTTCCAGCCAATTATTCAGGTTTTCGCTGCGGTTCCTGCCAACGTCTTTTATCCGTTGATTGCTTTTATGATTGTGGCGTGGCACCAGAATTTGGGGAGCTGGACCATCCCAATGATCATGCTCGGTACACAATGGTATGTACTGTTTAACGTCATCGCTGGCACATCAATGATCCCCAGCCAGATGGTTGAGGCGAGTAAAATTTTTCATCTTCGCGGATGGCTGTGGTGGACTAAATTCACGCTTCCGGCCGTCTTCCCTTATATCGTCACAGGCGTTATTTCGGCAGCCGGGGGGGCATGGAATACTGCGATTGCTGCTGAGGTATTAAACTGGGGAAAAATTACCCTACAAACGTATGGTCTGGGCGCCTTTATCTCTATCGCCAGCGATGCCGGGCAAAATCCGCAGGAAGCATTAGGATGTCTGGCGATGTGCTTGATGGTGCTGCTGTGCATTATTTTCGTCTGGCAACCCCTGTATCGCTATGCAGAAAATCGTTTCAAATTCGATTAACAATTAAAAGTTCGCTATCAGGACATAATATGAAAAATTCAAACTTGGTATTGGAAGTTAAGAATGTCTCCAAATTTTATAAAAAAGACCGGAAGCAAAAAATCACGGTGTTGGAGCATATCAATCTTGAGGTCAAAGAGAATGAGATTGTTGCATTACTCGGGCGTTCCGGCTCAGGTAAATCGACGTTGTTGAGAATGGCTGCCGGTCTGGTCGAACCTGATTTGGGCACGATTGTGTGCTGCGATTTGCCTGTCAACGGTCCCGGCAAAAATACCAGCATGGTCTTTCAGTCATTTGCGTTATTCCCTTGGTTAAATGTTTTTGACAGTGTGGCATTTGGCCTTCAGGCGCAGGGGCTTTCGTCTGATGAAGTGGATAAAAGAACAATGGATATGCTGGATTTGATTGGCCTGACTGGCTATGAAAAAGCCTACCCGCGTGAGCTTTCAGGAGGGATGCGCCAGCGCGTCGGGTTTGCTCGTGCACTGGCAGTTGAGCCGGATCTTTTACTCATGGATGAACCATTCTCTGCGTTGGATATTTTCACTGGCAATAAGCTTCGCCAGGATCTGATTGAATTATGGGAAGAGCGGGTCATTAATACACGCTCGATGCTGCTGGTGACACACAGCGTTGAAGAAGCCGTGATGCTTTCGGACCGGGTATGTCTACTGGGGGGACTTCCCAGTACAATCACAGATACTTTTGACATTGATATCAAACGCAATCAGAGAACCAAGGAAAGTATTTCATCGCTGGTTGAGAAGATAAGCACCACGCTCAATGAGCGGATCGCCGCATGCGCATAATTTAGGGAAAGCGGATACGGCTCATGGATGAGCTAAGCACGACAAGCAGTATTGATATCTATTTCCATAGGTAACAATACTAAGTGTAATGTTAAACAATGAGTTAATGGTTGCCTTAAATAGCATTTCGCCGTATACCTGAGGGAAATCCCTTATTTACATGTAATCTGATCATTCTATAGTGACAAGGCTATATCATTAATCTCAGGAGAATATCATGACTGCAACTACCTCCAATGACAAACATCCGACAGCGGACCCGGCTGAATATGATGCTTTTTTCCCTTCACCGTACTCACTAAGCCAGTTTACATCAGCTCGATCAAATCTTAGCGACGCCAATTATCCTTCACCTTACACAGGGGGACGTTGGAAGATCCTGATGTTATGTACCGACGAGCGCTATTTGCAAATGGATAACGGGAGTTTCTTCTCCACGGGAAACCATCCGGTAGAAACGCTGTTGCCCATGTATCATCTCGATAAAGCAGGCTTTAGTTTCGATATTGCCACTCTATCCGGTAACCCGGTAAAGTTCGAGTATTGGGCCATGCCAACTGAGGATATTGAAGTTACGGGGCTGTTTTCTAAATACCATCAGCACTTTAAATCACCGCTGAAACTCGCAGATGTCCTCAGCACTGAACTGGGGGACAATTCGGATTATCTTGGCATATTTATTCCCGGTGGCCATGGCGCACTTATCGGACTTCCTGCTAGTATCGAAGTGAAAAATCTTCTCGAGTGGGCCATCGCCCACGATAAATTCATCATTTCGCTTTGTCATGGCCCAGCTGCATTTCTCTCAGTTGAACGTAGCGATCTGTTTGCTGGGTATAAGATTTGCGCTTTCCCGGATACACTGGATGCGCAGACACCTGAGATTGGGTATATGCCAGGCCACCTGACCTGGAAATTTGGCGAGCAGCTAAAAAGCATAGGTTTTGAGATAGTTAACACGGATATCAGCGGTGCTACATGTCAGGATAGGAAAATGCTGACCGGCGATAGCCCGCTGGCCGGTAACGCGTTAGGTCAACTTGCCGCGAAAGCTTTATTAAGCGAAGTCAGTAAAGAACTACGACATGCTGGAAAATAATGCAGTTCGTACGGCAATCACTATCGAAAATAGCAACAGCCTGCTGGAGATACAGGTTACCGTATGCCAATTTGCGACATGATTAGGCTAGAGGCGCGATGTTTTTTATTCTGCTTCTGCATATCACGTGGCCATGATTGACAGAATTTTCTGGGTCGAAGGGGACTGGTTTAACAACGGTGGAACCGTCGATGAACAGACATATATGCGCCGTTGCCCGATGACCCAACATGTATTAGAAACTGATGAGCATTTTACTGGAGCAAGTTTTCAGAACAAACAGGCGAGTTGTATCGAGTTGTGCGTAAACCATAGGAAAGTGGCGTCCACGGTTTACAAACCCCGGTGATTGGCCTGCACGGGGCTGGAGGGGGCGGTAAGCTTTGGCGGTGAGAAGGTCGACAGCTCCTCAGAGGAGCAACCAGGGATCCCACTGGTTGCTGTTACGGTTTTCTATCGTTTGCGCAGAATGATGGGACTTGTTCGTGGGCACAATGGCGGAACGCTTTCGAGACATGAGCATGAGGTACTTGCATGGACTGCAACCGGTCGGAGACAGGCTGACATCGCAGCGATGCTGAGAATTTCCCGCCGTACGGTCGAAAACCATCTTCGATCAGCCCGGCAGCGATTAGGTCTTGCGGCGACTGCAGAAGCTATCAGAATGGCGATCACAAACGGAGACATCGAAGGGTAAAGGGGCTTGGGTGAAGAAGAGGTAGTGAAAATAGCCGCGACGAAGCCAGGTTTTAATCAAAAGCGATAGTGAATAGCAGTGGCTGTCAGACTCAACATAATAATGACCTTTTAACAGGGTAAACTGTTCAGACCTCTCATCTGCAGAGGTGATAAAATGGTAATGATTATTGTTATCATCTCTTTGCGGTGTTACTATCGTAAAAACGAGAATGGAAAGAACGGGTTTTACGTAATAAATTGCTTAATAGACAAGGATTTTCGGTGTTGATAGTTTTAAGAAATGGATTTTTGGTTATTCCGCTGTTTGTGTTGACAGCTTGCAATTCTGGTGATGTCCGGACCTGTTGCTCCGAAACCATGAGAAAGCGCAATGGTGTTTATCCATATAATAGTTTGGCATCCTCCTATGGTCTCAACAAAATCTGTCATATGAGTAAAGAGCAGAAAAAAGAATACTTAAGACAGCAATGTATACAACGACTTCAGGAAAGAGGACGCACAGACAATAGTACTGATAGCGTCGCTCGCTTCGGTTGGTAAATAACAATATTAATCCTGTGTGATTATTCTATCGTCTTCTGGTAGGCAAGCGGATATGCATAATACTACAAAATATACACTCACTATTTTCATCCCCTTTATTTTGGTTGCTATTGCAGTTAACGCAATGGCCGAACTTCCTGCCGGTCGCTATGGTTATAGCGGCCCGGAGCCTGCGAGTACAGTATCTTCATCTGCTGCTGAATACAAAGAGAAGCAGCTTAAGTGGCATGATGAAAAGGCCAACTATCCTGAGTTCACGCAAAAGAAATCGATGTTCGGCGGGGGTTATCAGGAAGAAACCTATACGACGAAAAGTGGGAAAATAAGTATTAGCGGTACCACGAAGTTCAATCCCTACACCGGTGAGAAAGAAGAAGAGTCGGTCAGCCTTGGCTACGACTGGTAGAAGTTTGGATCAGGCATGGAGAATATCCATGCCTGGGAATGACTACTGTCAGGTTTTTTGCAGTAAGTCCCAACGAGTACCGTATAGATCTTCAAAGACCACTACGGTACCATATTCTTCTTCTCTCGGCTCTTCACTGAAATGTACGCCAGCAGCCTTCATTGAGTTGTAATCCCGCCAAAAATCATCGGTTTGTAGAAACAGAAAAACACGCCCACCACACTGATTGCCAATAAAGGCCTGCTGCGTTTCGTTAGATGCTTTTGATAATAACAAATGACAATCGCTTTCTGGGTTTGGTGAAATGACAACCCAGCGCTTGCCCGGTTGAGGTGTATCCTCTATAAGCATGAACCCAAGTTTTTCTGTGTAATACTCGATAGCCTCATCGTAGTCATCAACCACAATAGAGACATATGCAAGACATTTTTTCTGCGTTCTCATTTTTTATCCTTTTTCGAACCCCTATAATAACCTATAAGAGGTTGAACTGGGTGATAAGAGTGTCAAAACTGGTATGCTAATCCGACGGCAACAATGTTATCTGTTGATATTCCGGCGCGTTGTGTAAAGTCGTTGTCCTTAAGAAGGTTTATTTTATAGTCAACATAAGTCGAGATATTTTTATTGATGTTATATGTCGTACCAACATCTATATACTTCAATAAATCCTGATCCCCGAAACCTTCAATATCTTTCCCTTTAGATTGTAAGTACGCGATGGAGGGTTGCAGGCCCGAGTCAAACTGATACTGAGCAACCATTTCCAGGTTCTGCGCTTTGTTAGCAAAACCGCTAATGGAATCCTGTCCGCCATTCCCCCTCAGCTGAGTGGCATTATAGGTTTGCGTGAACTGTGTAGCAAGATAGACTCTGTTCGCATTGTACTTCAGCCCGCCCGTATAAGTTTCAGCGTCATCGCCGCGTCCAACAGCTAGCTTGTTCTGAGCATCAGTACGTCTGGAATGAGAGTAGGCGACACCTGCGCTAAAACCATCTCCGATATCATAGGTGACGGAAGTACCGAATCCGTTACCGTTCTGACTGAGTGCGCCCCGACCATTATTGGTAGCATCTTCGCCGCTAGTGCTACCATTTTTTCCCTGATATTGCAGAGCAAAATTAAGACCATCGATCAGCCCAAAGAAATCACTATTCCGGTATGTAGCTAGTCCATTCGCACGGGATTGCATGAAATTATCGGAATCATAGGTTCCGTTACTACCGTCACTGCCGAACTCGGGAAGGACGTCAGTCCAGGAGGTTATATCGTAGACCACGCCAATATTCCGTCCATAGTCAAACGATCCGGCGTCACCAAAGTTCAGGCCGGCGAAAGCCAGACGAGTCCATGATTGATTGCTGGCACTCTCGGTGTTGTTTGCCTGAATGTTGTATTCCCACTGGCCGTAACCCGTGATTT
Source organism: Klebsiella sp. X1-16S-Nf21 (assembly GCF_002837615.1). Classification (NCBI taxonomy): domain Bacteria; kingdom Pseudomonadati; phylum Pseudomonadota; class Gammaproteobacteria; order Enterobacterales; family Enterobacteriaceae; genus Klebsiella; species Klebsiella sp. X1-16S-Nf21. The sequence goes on along the minus strand of NZ_PJDK01000036.1, from coordinate 8,800 downwards.
GATTATTGATCTGCGTTTCGCCCTTAAAGCCACTACGAACGTATGATTGATCGCCATCAGCATTTTTATCTTTAGAGACGTAGTGTAAGCCGGCAATTTTACCGTAAATATCTAATTTATTTCCGTCTTTGTTATAGATTTCCGCTGCATTTACAGCACCCGGTATTAACATAACCGGCATCAGATAAAAAAGAATTTTATGTTTCATAATTTAACCTCAATGTTATTGTTTGTGGCATATTATCAAGAGATAATAAAATGGTGGTTAAATAATTTATTAGATAACCTCGGCTAATGAATCGGGCCGGTCGTTAGAACGCCAGGTAGTGTAATAAATTTAAATTCCATGGCTCCTTGAAATAATTACGCAAGTTAATAATATTATTGGTTACTATTGTTTATTACAAAGGCGATCTTTTTGAAGCCAATTTAAAACTACCCTTGATTGAAATGGTTTCAGTTGCGTTTGAATTTGTGTGGATGTAAAAATATAAAACATAGTTAAACAACATTCCTGAAAATGATAACGAGGTAATAGAACGGTTATTCTTAATGTTCACTATCTGTCATTTATAATGCAATCACAAATGACTCCTCTTGCACACCTCTATGCTCAAAATAGCACCGTTTTACGGGGACATTGAAATATTCACCAAGACGCTCCTCCTGGAGAACCACCTCTTTATTACCAAAAAAATACTCCTTTCTCTTCATCAACAAACATTTGTCCGCAATACTGTTTGCATGATTTATAAAATGCGTGTTAAGAATGATAGTGACATTCTTCTCTCGCGATAGTTGTTGCAATAACTTAATAATACGTGCCTGGTTATTGAAATCCAGATTGGATTCAGGCTCATCAAGTACCACGATGTCTGGTTCAGAAACCAGTGCTCTGGCGATATAGCACATTTGCAGTTCACCGCCGCTAATCTGGTTAATGTTTTTAGACTCAAGATATGAAACACCAAGATCGGCCAACATCTGTGCAGATTGTTCAAGGTCCTTGCTTCCGGGAGAGGGTAATATACCACGGCATAACGGACGTCCAAATGAAACAAAATCAAGTACACTATAGGAAAATTGAATGTGCCTTGCCTGCGGTACATGTGCCAGACGGGCCTTTCTACCGTCTATTCCTCCGATATGGCATGTGCCGCTTAAGGGTTGGTACAGTCCCGTTATCGTTTTAAGCAACGTGGTTTTTCCCACACCGTTCGGGCCCAGAATGCACAGTATTTCCCCCTCCGGCAAAGAGAAACTGATGTTTTCAAATGTAGGGCTACGTCCTTTGAATGCAAACGTGAGATTATTTACTTCGATCATAGCGATTACTCATAATGAAGAGTACGGCAAATAGAGGAGCACCAATTAGCGCAGTCAGAATGCCAATTGGGATTTCTGCGTAGGTCACTGTTCTGGCCAGGTTGTCGATGACCAGTAAAAACAGAGCTCCACATAATGCAGATGCAGGGATAAGCTTTCCATGGTTATAGCCGACAAGCGTCCGGACCAGATGCGGGATCACCAGACCGACCCAGCCAACCACACCGGCAATCGTGACGGATGCGGCGACCAGAATTGAGGCGGTGATTAACAATGTGGCCTTTAGCGATTGCGGTTTCATTCCGGCAATTCTGGCATCGTCATCGCCGAGTGATAAAACATTCATTTTCCATCTGAGCCTGTAGATTATCAGGTAGCAAATCACAAACAGAGGTATTAATTCATATACTTGCCCTTTAACCAACGAAGCAAAACTCCCCATTAACCAGAATACGATGGCTGGTAATTGATCCTGTGGATCGGCCACGTATTTAATAATTGAAACAAAAGACATGAATACAGAAGCAACAATAATACCTGATAGAATAGTGGTTAGTTCGCTGTGATTTTTTTTGAGATGGCAAAGGCCCATAACGCAAAACAGGCTAACAACGCCAAACATGAACGAAGAAAACGCGCTTAACTGCAAGGGGAGGCCGAGCAAAATTCCTAAAGCAGCACCGAATGCCGCCGCCGAAGATGTGCCAAGTACATCCGGACTCGCCAGCGCATTGCGTAGTACAGCCTGATAGGTACATCCCGCTACCGATAGCCCGGCTCCAACCATCATGACAGCAATTATTCTTGGCAACCGGAGATTGGAAATAACAGCAAGTCCGGTACTCAGACCGTACTTGCCATCATAGTGTACTAATTCTCTTAGCATATCACTAAAAGATAACGTATAGCGTCCGATGAAAAGTGAAGAAATTGATATAATAATGAGTAATACCAACAACACTGTCATTACCAATAAGTATTTTTTGTTCTGCATGCATCGTCATCCCGAAATATTTGTTTTATTGAACACAACATTTAATGTTGGCTGAGCTCATCATCAAGTAATGCATCAGGGATCGCATAGTTAAACATCTTTTTATAATGCAAACGTGTAAATTCCTTCATTTTCTCGTCACTAATGTAATTGGGGTTGAATTTATTAATCATATATAAAGGTAATAAAGCAGTTTCGGCTGTCAACCCGCCCCAGTTGTGTATCCCCACCGGTGTGGAAAAGATCATTTTATTCTTGAACGCCTTCACATTACGCCAGTCCTGACCGGGGTTTTTATTGTCAAGAATGTCTTTAGCGCTACCAAATACAACGAAGATAATATCAGGATTCCATTCAATGATTTGCTCCATCGAAACAGCGATATATCTCCCGGCATCACCTTTCACAACCAGGTTACTGGCAACATTGTCCATTCCTGCCATTTTGAGATAAGTATCACCATAGGTTTTTGGCCCACTTACCTTAAGTTGCTTGCCATCACTTTGTTCAAGATAAAGTGCACGAATATGCTGTCCTTTAATCTTATTTACATAAGGCTGCGCTATAGCGAGCGTTGCCTTCCAGGCATCGGCAAATTTGTGGCTTGGCGGAAGCCCCAAAGTCTGATTATACATATTCTCCCAGTAGACCTGTGTTTCAACAGGTTCGAATTTTGTATCACCACCTTCATCAAGATTAACTGTAGGGACACCAGCTCGCTCAAGATTATCATCCTGACTTTTACCATAATAATAAATGATATCTGGCTTCAGATTCAGTAAAGATTCCATATTAACCACATAGTCTTTATTAATAAAGTTTGTTGTGATACGAGCGATATCCGGCTTCATATCTTTAAGGATTTTCATATTAGAGTGCAAAAATGCCCATGGACCTACGCCCACAACATGCTTATAAGCCAGGTTATTTGCCATGATGACGCCAAAAGGACAGTTACCGGTAATGACAATACGGTTAAATTTCAACGCAGGTGCCTTCGCGACGTTCTCTGCACGTGTTCCTGTTTGATCCTGCAATGTACTCTTAGCATAACCCGCTACAGGGAAAATAAGCATGATGGATAAAAATGATACAAATAGAACTCTATTGTTTCCCATATTTAATGCCTCGGTAGATTAAAATTTCCGTTTATGAGGTTAGAGCGGCCGCAGTACCTATACCAATGATGGTGACACCGGCTAAAAATAAAACTACCGTTGTCGCTGCTACTCCACCCCCGACTAATGCAGCAGTTTTACCTGTTGAAATTTCCTTCCGTTCCAGAAATGCTAATTCTGAAAAAGGGAGAACTTTTCCGTTAACGCCCGTTATGCGGGTTGGTTCAATTTTCGCTACGGTCAGTTCGCCATGCTCTCCGTTCAGTAAACCATATTTAAGCTGATCGCCGACATATATCGCAGGGTGAACTTCATAGTAATTTGTTTCCGGCGCAATGCTTTTCTTTTGTAGACTGACTGGATTATAGGTTGAACAGCCAGAGAGTACCGAAAAAATCATGAGTAACAACACTGTCATAATTGATTTGATTTTCAAAGGGAACCTCATACAATTTTTTTATTGAAATTTTGAGTTTGATTTTCAGATTTATAACGAAAGTAACTGACAGTCAGAGACAGTAACGAGAATAATGCCCCAGCGAACAAACTAATCGAAGTACCGTGGCTCGCATAAATATTGATGAATATGGCTACCAATGCCGAACCAATGATTTGCCCTACCAGACGCGAACTGCCTAACAGCCCACTAGCAATACTGCTATTCTCATGGGAAACTGAAGTCATAATGAGATAATTATTAGGAGCCTGAAACAGACCAAAACCAAAACCGCAAATTGCTACTCGCCAAAGGATCTGTAAATTTGTAGGTGCCGCAGGCAGCCATGTCATTAGTAGTGTTCCTGCCAGCAATAATGATAACCCTGAGAGCGCCACCAGGTTGGGATCATGTTTTTTTATAAGATCACCCGATATCAGTGACGTCAACATCGTTGCCAGTGGCCATGCTGTTAAGAGCATACCTATTTCAATCACGCTGCGGTGTAACACATTGTGGAAATAGAAAGGCAAAGAGACAAATGCCAGCAGTTGCGTGCTGTATGACAGCATTGACATCAACAATGACAAGGAAAAGGTTTTACTGCGGAACATAGCCACCGGAATCAAAGCCGAATCCTGTTTTTTTCGCTGATCCCTATACAGAATGAATGCCAGAATGATAAGTATTATCGCACTCAAGACAACTTCAATCAGATTATTTTTGGTTAAGCCTAACATCATCGTCGAGAACGAAATAAACGTCAGGAAGACCAGAACACCTCCTGCTTTATCAAACCGAGCTTCCATTCGTTGCCTGGGTTTCAGTGATACTATGCACAGTACAAGGGCAATACAGGCAATGGGTACGTTAATTGTAAATAACCAATTCCAGTTCGCGATGGACAGGATTGCAGAGGCTATTGAAGGCCCGGCAGCTGCGGAAACGGATACGACCATGACATTTATCCCCAATCCGCGGCCTAATAGCCTGGCCGGATAGATATCTTTTATCAGTGCCGCGTTTACGCTCAAAATTGCAGCTGCGCCAAAACCCTGAACGACACGAAAAACAGTCAACATATTCAGCGTCTCAGAGAGAGCACAGCCCAGCGATGAGAAAGCAAAAAGGATGGTCCCCATAATGAAAATGCGCTTGTTACCCACTTTTCTCCCCAGAGCTGCAAATACCAGCAGAGAGGCGATCACTGCAAACTGATAAGCATTAATGATCAAGATGGACGACGATTCGGAAACGGCAAAATCTTTAGCAATAACCGGTAATGCAACATTAGCTATCGTACTATCCAACATTGCTATAACAGTACTGAGTGAAACTGCTAACACGGCACCAATATTTAGTTTTTCTTCTTTAATGAGTTCGGTAGACATAATTCCTCCCCAGGAAGCGTCATTGAATAATGGGGTCATCATGACCTGCTGAGCGGGTTTATAATGATTTATTATGTTATAACATAACTTTATTAAATGAGAATGATTATCTTTTGAAAGGGTGTGTATCAGGATGTTTCCGCAAGCAGCATATTGTTTTCTGAGGTTTTATTGCAGCTTTTGTCTGCCTGTCGCTCACTGGAGTACAGGAAACACAAAGTAACCTACTGCAACAGTATATAACATACAAAACCTCGACTTAGAGCTTAATGTTACGTTATAACATAACTTAAATTTACAGTATGAGGTTATTACATTGGATTACGAAATTACCCGGCGGAAACTACTTCTTGCGAGCTTAGCCACCCTCGCAGCAAATACGCTCATTAGCCCGTTTACTTATGCACAATCTCGCTCATCAATTATTAGTCCTCATTCGGGAGCCCTAACACATGGCCGTGGCAAATATACGGTAATGATCGATCCTGGGCACGGCGGTATTGATTCTGGTGCCGTGGGTCATCAGGGGGCACTGGAAAAACATGTTGTGCTGGAAATAGCCAATAATGTCAAAAATCTGTTAAAAGGATACGGTATTGAGGGGGTGCTGACCCGATCAGACGATACGTTCATTCCGCTTTATGAGCGTGTACAGATTGCTCATGCGCATAACGCCTCGCTGTTTATGTCCATCCATGCCGATGGGTTCACTAGCCCAGCGGCTCACGGCGCCTCTGTATTTGCTCTTTCAACTCGGGGCGCTAGTAGTGCAATGGCCAAATACTTGTCTAAAAGTGAGAACGCTGCAGATGATGTTGCCGGTAAGAGCGTCATCCATAAAGATAGATATCTGGACAAGATAATTTTCGATCTTGAACAGACAGAGACAATTAAAGAGAGCCTGCTGCTGGGCTCACATATTGTTCGTCACATCTCACCAGTTCACCATATGCATTCAAACCAGACAGAACAAGCTGCTTTTGTTGTTCTTAAATCTCCTTACATTCCTTCTGTCCTGGTAGAGACATCATTTATTACTAACCCGGAAGAGGAGAGATTATTGGGCACTACTGCATTTCGCCACAAAATTGCTTCCGCCATTACTAACGGCGTTGTTAGCTACTTTAGTCATAAACAAACAGTTTCAGCATAACAATATCCTCACATTTTACTGGAAGGAAGCACTGAGCATATGTCCCGGTAAATTTTTCTCCCTACAACTATTCAGATGCCGAGGCATCTTTTGGGGCATTTATCATGACATTGCAATTTTCACGCTACTGTCTTGTCGCGTTGTCACTACTTTTCTCACCAGGTGTACTGGCGGTTAACCTTATGAACCAGGATGGAAAAAAACTCGATTTTTACGGCACAATTATCGCCAGACGTTTTACCAGCAATACTGTAAAAGACGATGGTGATCGGAGCTATCTCTACTTTGGGTTAACCGGAAAAAAAGATCTCGCCAGACGCTGGCAAGCTTACGCCCAATGGGAATATACGGTGAGTGCATCAGATGCCAGCAGAAACGCCACTCGACTGGCATTTATAGGTATTGATAATCCCGACTGGGGAAGTCTGGATATTGGCCGCAATTGGGGCGTATTGTACGATGTGACTTCGTTGACTGATCGCTCACCTTTCTTTCGGGAGATGTCCTATAACTACATCGACAACTTTATGCGTGGCCGTGCTCTTAATCTGATGACATGGCGTAAAGAAATAACACTTTTCCAGCATCCATTAAAGATGGCGTTGCAGTATCAGTTTAAGGGTAATAATGACTATCGAACTATAAAGCAGCAAAATGGCAATGGTTATGGCGCTTCTCTGATCTGGTACTTCACACCAGAATTAAGTGCGCTATTTTCAGCTTCCTCTTCCGCAACGACCTTTTACCAGCAACAGAATGCAGGTTATCAGAAGAACATCCGCACCTTCGCGGAAGGGCTAAACTACAACAGCAGAAAACTGTATCTGGCAACAGTGATGACTCAAAGTAACAACGCCATCAATCCTCAGGTTCGGGATAACAATACATCATCCATAAGTTATGAAGCACTGGCAAAATATATGTTGACCAACAAATTCCAGCCGGATATCAGTTATACCCGACTGACTCAAACAGTTGCTGGCAGACGAACTCAAATTCTCGATTATGAAGAGCTAGGGTTCAGCTACTATTTTAATAAGAATATGCAGGTTTTCGTCGATTATAAATTTAACAATGCGCGAGACAGGGCGGCGGGGGTGGATTGCGCGGACAAGCTGGATACCGGGATTAGCTATCATTGGTAGAGATGACTTCTATTCTGGACCTTATTAAGAGTGAATGTCTTATTTGTCGGTAAATCTCCTCCGACAGAGTTGGAGAATACAAGGACTATGTGCCCGGGAAAGATAGCGATGGTAAGGAGAAGAGAATAACTGCGTAGTAAGCAATAAAAATGGATTGATAACAAGAGAAAGAACTACAGAAAATACATGAAGCTGGACGGCGCTTTCTCTCCGGTCGTGGGGGCATTAATTCATCTGTTCAGTGTAACTTCTGATAACGACTATTTTTTTCGCTCATTATGGGCACGTTATTTATTCATTTATTAATTAACTTTAACTTCCGGAGAAACAGCTCTACCTTGCCAGAGAACGATTTCAAATGTCTGTACCTGGCTACCCGGCTGTTGACTCAAATACAAAGGTAATTGGCATGTCTGAACATTTTGTCCCAGGGTATTGTGCGCTCTGTCGTTCGCGTTGTGGAACCTTAAATGAAATCATTGACGGACGGCTGGTATCTGTTTGCCCTGATGAAGATCACCCTACTGGAGGCGCGGTTTGTCTGAAAGGTAAAGCGGCCCCGGAACTGATTTATAGCGAAGCCCGGGTTCTATGGCCATTGCGCCGGACGCGAGAGAAAGGGGCTGCGGATCCCGGCTGGAAACGTATTTCCTGGGATAAGGCTCTGACAGAGATTGCTGAAAAGCTAACGCAGTTTAAAACGGAAAGTGGTGCAGAATCGGTAGCGTTTGGGGTAACCACGCCTAGTGGGACCCCAATTATCGACAGTGTGGAGTGGATTGAACGTTTTGTGCGCCACTACGGCAGCCCTAATACCTGCTACAGCACTGAAGTATGTAACTGGCATAAAGATACCGCTCACACTTTCACTTTTGGCTGCATAACGCCGGCTGCCGATTACAGTAATGCGGAACTGATTATGTTGTGGGGTAACAATCCGGCCGCCACATGGCTGGCGCAGGCCAGCGCCATTGGTGAAGGGCGTAAGAAAGGTGCCAGAATGCTGGTTATTGACCCTCGGCACACAGAATTTGCTCGCGACGCTGATGTCTGGCTTAACATCAACCCAGGTACTGACGCAGTGCTTGCCATGGGGTTTATACGTCAGTTGCTGGAAGAGGGGTATAACGAGGCGTTTGTCAGGACCTGGACCGATGCACCTCTGCTGGTTAATGAAGACTCGGGACGGCTGCTACGTGAGCGGGACATTACTTCAGATGCTGTAACCAACCATTAT
>NZ_PJDK01000035.1:0-59763 GCF_002837615.1 Klebsiella sp. X1-16S-Nf21 | reverse complement strand
CTCGGCAAAGAACACCGACCAGCGACGCTGCCAGGCGTTGGGCTGCGGCGTGGTGGAAAGATCGTTGTCGAAATCCAGACCAAACTGCGGCTGATCGCTCCACTGGTGCAGATGCGCTAACTGCTGGCCGAGCAGGAAGGCATTATGCGCATCCAGCGGACGGGGAGGGAGGTATTCCATGACCACAAAACTGTAGTCACGGTCGCTGCCGACCGCATAGACCTGCGGCACGCGAACGGTTTTGCTTCGCGACAGCAGTTCCAGCTGATCGGCCTCGGCGGTGAAGATGGGCAGAAGCTCACGTTCGTCGCATTTCACGAAGTAATCTTTCCCGCCGAAGCGTAAATGCCAGGCCGAATGGATTTCCCCACCGGGCAGCTCGGTTTTCAGTTCGATTTCAGCGTTTTCGGAATGCCAATCGCGTAAAAGTGTACTGATTGCTTGCCACATGCTGTCTCTCCCCATGTTTTCCACCATATCATAAGGTTAGCGCACTGCTACCGGGTAAACCTGGAACTGACGCACAACTGACGCTTTCCGTTGCGTTAAACGCACTTATTGAGCTTTTAACCACTCGGCGAATGTGCTGACCGTAATCTCTGCCGGGCGGCCCAGAGCCGATTCCGCCAGCCCTGCGCTGAGGGCCTTAACTTCATCAGCATCCTGGGCGCTGAGCAGGCCAAAGGTGTTGGTCCCCAGCTCATGGGGATTGCCGTCTTCATCATTGAGCGTCAGTACGAACCCGGCGCGGGTAAAGTGGTTGCTGACCTCGTTGATCTCCGTCAGCGCCTGTTCGTGAAAGGTGACGCTGACGACCCAGGCGGTTATCTCATTGCTCATCTCTACACCCCATTGTTATCCATAGCCTTTCCAGCATAGACCATCCAGCCAATATCGTGGCTCCCTCCGCCAGCGCGGAGGGGCAGGGAAGATCAGCGACCGCAGAGATAATCGTAGATTTTTTGCGTATTGGCCTGCGAGCAGAGACGGGTGCCCTGATTGATTGTCGCGGCGCTACCGGCAGCGACGCCAAAGCGAACCATATCTTCCAGCCCGGCGTTTTCCGCCAGACGCAGGGTCATGGCGCCCACCATGCTGTCGCCGGCGCCGACGGTGCTCTGGCTTTTCATCGGCGGCGGCACCACCTGAACGCTGCCGCTGGCGTCAACGCCTAACGCCCCCTGCGGCCCGAGCGAAACCACCACCCGGCGTACTTTACCGGACTGGATCAACGACTGGGCGGCAAGGCGTACGTCATCGGGTTGGCTCAGATCGCGCTGTACGAGGGCGCTGAGCTCTTTCTGGTTCGGCTTCACCAGCTCAATATTGCCGACGTCCAGCGCCGCAGCCAGCGCGTCGCCGGAGCTGTCGATAATGCAGCGCAGTCCCTGCTGTTGCGCATTTTTCACCAGTTGCATCAGGTTTTCGACGCTGATACCTGGCGGCAGGCTGCCGCTTACCACCAGCAGTGAGCCGGGTTCGATAGTCAGGACTTTCTCTTCCAGCCGACGGAACTCATCATCCGTCAACGCTGCGCCGGGCATGACAAAGCGATATTGTTCGCCGCTGGCGGCCACGTGAACATGCAGGTTTTGCCGCGTCCAGTCGCGGGTTTCGACGGTCTCGACCGGCACTTGCTCATCGGCCAGCAGGGCTGCTAAGTGCTCGCCGGTGGCGCCGCCAACCGGGAAAATGGCGGTGGCTTTGCCGCCAAGAAAGGTCACGGCACGGGCAACGTTGATCCCGCCGCCGCCGGGCTCAAATACCGGCGCGCTGCAGCGGAGTTTACCTTCGGGATAAATCTGCGGGGTCTGCGTGGCGCTATCCAGCGAGGGGGCCAGCGTTAACGTATAAATTTTGGTCATTCCTTCTCCTCCTTAATACGGCGACTGTACTTTATTTAAGCATGGCACGATGACTCCGGGAGGGAAAGTGATGTTCCTGCGAGATTTGCAAAGAAGCCTGTATTTTCATTATGAAATAAAGATTGTTTCCGGAGCTGTCTTATTCAAAAAACGAAAGAGTAAGTGATTGCTATGTTATTCGTGCTTTTTTATAATTTGCTACCTTTCTTAGGACCTGCACACCGCGATCCTCGCGAAAGTTTCCGGGACCCTCAGGTCTCTTTTATGTTGTACGGACGCTAAATTCAATGAGCGGGTAAGTTGTGCCTGTTCATCATTTGTACTGTCCTAAAAAATGTATTTTAGAGAGTTATAATGAAGCTTTTAAAGACAGTACCCGCAGCGGTTATGCTGGCGGGGGGGCTTTTTGCGTCTGTTGGCGCAATGGCCGATGATTCTGTATTTACCGTCATGGATGACCCTTCCGCTGCTAAAAAACCTTTCGAAGGTGTGGTTAACGCAGGCTACCTGGCGCAGTCCGGCAACACCAAAAACTCCTCGATGACGGCAGATTCCACCTTGACCTGGTATGGTAATACCACTGCCTGGTCGCTGTGGGGGAACGCCAGCAACACTTCTTCCAACGATGAGCGATCCTCAGAAAAATATGCTCTCGGTGGGCGTAGTCGCTATAACCTGACCGATATGAACTATATTTTTGGTCAGGGGAGCTGGCTGACCGACCGCTATAATGGCTATCAGCAGCGTGATGTCCTGACGGCGGGTTATGGTCGTCAGATCCTCAACGGTCCGGTACACAGCCTGCGGTTTGAATTCGGTCCTGGCGTTCGCTATGACGAGTTTACCGATGGAGATACCGACACTCAGCCGCTGGGTTACGCCTCCGGCACCTGGGCCTGGCAGATGACCGATAACGCCAAATTTACGCAAGGGGTCTCGGTGTTTGGCGCTGAGGACACCACCGTCAACTCTGAGAGCGCGTTAAACGTGGCGATTAACGCCCATTTCGCGCTGAAGGTCGCCTACAACGTGACCTGGAACTCGGCACCGCCTTCCTCTGCGCCGGAGCATACCGATCGCCGGACGTCGCTGTCCCTTGGGTATAAAATGTAATATTTTCAGGCCGGGTTTCCCCGGCCTGTTCGTTTTAAATTTAGCAATGAGTGCCATTATTTTTTCTGGCCTTTCGTTTTAGTTTTTATAAAAAGAAATAGCCCTCCATCTTTTCTCCATTATTCCCGGTTCGTTGACAAATATTCATTCTATTTGACACGAAAAGCTAAATATTCGACGGACAAATATGTGATCTGGATCTATAATGATATGCACTGACCGGGCGGAGAAACCGCGCGGTCTGTCTTCCGTAATAAGAGAATGAATATCATGAAAAACACTTCATTTACCATCGCAGCCCTGGCGCTGTGCGTGCTTTCCTTTGGCGCATCCGCTGCCACGCCCGTTCCGCCATCAGGCAACCAGGACCATACTCAGGTTGGCATCGCCAAAGCGACTGACGTTGAGGCTGGCTCGAATATCGCCCCCGGTTCCCGAACTACCGGACAATCCATGAGCGATGCCTTTAATGTGCATACGCTGGTGGCCGGCGAGTGGTCATAATATACCAGACCTTTATTTCGTCATACGTCAATTAAGCCGGGTGAAGCGGTACCGGTTTAACGCGCTGCGTTAAAGACTAAGTATGCAATATCATTGCGTCTCTTCTATCACGTCCGAATAATATTATCCGGCTTTGCCGGGGATTATTCTTGCCTGCAGTAGCAGGATATTCGTCTTTTTATCTCAATCTCTCTTGTTTTCTCCACATTCCGCCATCATTTATACGCTTGCGGCTTTAATCACGTACCAATGATGTGTAAACTACTCCCCGGTGTTATCAGCAGGCGGTGGCAGGCGGGAACGGTCTATCCGGTCGTCCTCCTATTTTCGCAGAGTGAAGCGGGAACTGCGCCTTAACCTGATGATAATTATGATTATATAGTTTTGTATGTGCTCTTTCGTGTGGGGCACCACTGCAAATAAGGACATAAAATGCCTGTAATTACGCTTCCTGATGGCAGTCAACGCCATTTTGACCACGCTGTTAGCCCCATGGATGTTGCGCTGGATATCGGTCCAGGCCTGGCGAAAGCCACCATTGCCGGGCGGGTAAACGGTGAACTGGTAGACGCCTGCGACCCGATCGAAACCGATTCCACTCTCTCTATTATCACTGCGAAAGATGAAGAAGGGCTGGAGATCATTCGTCACTCCTGTGCGCACCTGTTAGGCCATGCCATTAAACAGCTGTGGCCCAACACCAAAATGGCTATCGGTCCGGTTGTTGATAATGGCTTCTACTATGACGTAGACCTCGACCACACCCTGACTCAGGAAGATATCGACGCGCTCGAAAAACGTATGCATGAGCTCGCCGAGAAAAACTACGATGTCATCAAGAAGAAAGTCAGCTGGCACGAAGCGCGTGAAACCTTCGTGAAGCGCGGCGAAACCTATAAAGTTTCTATTCTTGACGAAAACATTGCTCATGATGATAAGCCGGGTCTGTATCATCATGAAGAATATATCGATATGTGCCGCGGCCCGCACGTACCGAATATGCGCTTCTGTCATCACTTCAAGCTGATGAAAACCGCCGGTGCCTACTGGCGCGGCGACAGCAACAATAAAATGTTGCAGCGTATCTACGGTACCGCGTGGGCAGATAAAAAAGCGCTGAATGCCTATCTGCAGCGTCTTGAAGAAGCCGCCAAGCGTGACCACCGTAAAATTGGCAAGCAGCTTGACCTGTATCATATGCAGGAAGAGGCGCCGGGGATGGTGTTCTGGCACAACGACGGCTGGACTATCTTCCGTGAACTGGAAACCTTTGTTCGTTCTAAACTGAAAGAGTACCAGTATCAGGAAGTCAAAGGTCCGTTCATGATGGACCGTGTGCTGTGGGAAAAAACCGGCCACTGGGACAACTACAAAGATGCGATGTTCACCACCTCTTCTGAGAACCGTGAATACTGCATCAAGCCGATGAACTGCCCGGGCCACGTGCAGATCTTCAACCAGGGATTGAAATCCTACCGCGATCTGCCGCTGCGTATGGCGGAATTCGGTAGCTGCCACCGTAACGAACCGTCTGGCGCGCTGCACGGTCTGATGCGCGTTCGCGGCTTTACCCAGGATGATGCGCATATCTTCTGTACTGAAGATCAGGTTCGCGATGAAGTGAACGCCTGTATTCGTATGGTCTACGATATGTACAGCACCTTTGGCTTCGAGAAGATCGTCGTCAAACTGTCAACTCGCCCGGAAAAACGTATCGGTAGCGATGAGACCTGGGATCGCGCGGAAGCGGATCTGGCGGTGGCGCTGGAAGAAAATAACATCCCATTTGAGTATCAACTGGGCGAAGGGGCGTTCTACGGCCCGAAAATTGAATTTACCCTGTATGACTGCCTCGATCGCGCATGGCAGTGCGGAACGGTACAGCTGGACTTCTCTCTGCCGCAGCGTTTAAGCGCCTCTTATGTGGGCGAAAATAACGAGCGTCAGGTACCGGTCATGATTCACCGTGCGATTCTCGGTTCCCTGGAGCGCTTCATTGGCATCCTGACCGAAGAGTTCGCTGGCTTCTTCCCAACCTGGATTGCACCAGTGCAGGTAGTGGTCATGAATATTACCGATTCTCAGGCTGAATACGTTAACGAATTGACGCGTAAACTACAAAATGCGGGCATTCGTGTAAAAGCAGACTTGAGAAATGAGAAGATTGGCTTTAAAATCCGCGAGCACACTTTACGTCGTGTCCCGTATATGTTGGTCTGTGGCGACAAAGAAGTCGAAGCCGGCAAAGTGGCCGTGCGCACCCGTCGCGGGAAAGACCTCGGCAGCATGGACGTAAGTGAAGTGATTGAGAAGCTGCAACAAGAGATTCGCAGCCGCAGTCTTCAACAACTGGAGGAATAAGGTATTAAAGGCGGAAAACGAGTTCAAACGGCACGTCCGAATCGTATCAATGGCGAGATTCGCGCCCTGGAAGTTCGCTTGACAGGTCTGGAAGGCGAAGCTTTGGGTATTGTGAGTCTGAGAGAAGCTCTCGAAAAGGCTGAAGAGGCCGGAGTAGATTTAGTTGAAATCAGCCCTAACGCCGAACCGCCAGTTTGTCGTATCATGGACTACGGCAAGTTCCTTTATGAAAAGAGTAAGTCTTCTAAGGAACAGAAGAAAAAGCAAAAAGTTATCCAGGTTAAGGAAATTAAATTCCGTCCTGGGACCGATGATGGTGATTACCAGGTAAAACTCCGCAGCCTGGTTCGCTTTCTCGAAGATGGCGATAAGGCTAAGATCACACTGCGTTTCCGCGGTCGTGAGATGGCCCACCAGCAGATCGGTATGGAAGTGCTTACGCGCGTCCGTGACGATCTGAGTGAACTGGCAGTAGTCGAATCCTTCCCTACGAAGATCGAAGGCCGCCAGATGATCATGGTGCTCGCTCCTAAGAAGAAACAGTAAGGCCTTCAAGTAGCGATGTCAGTGGAGCCTTAGGGCTTCACTGATGTTGTTCGCCTATGTTTCGTTTATTAACAATGCGAAGTGGAAGTTATTAAGATGCCAAAAATTAAGACCGTACGCGGTGCTGCTAAGCGCTTCAAAAAAACCGGTAAAGGTGGTTTTAAGCACAAGCACGCTAACCTGCGTCACATTCTGACTAAAAAAGCTACCAAGCGTAAACGTCACCTGCGTCCGAAAGCCATGGTTTCCAAAGGCGATCTGGGCCTGGTTATCGCGTGCCTGCCGTACGCATAAGTCGTTAACGTTTAACTTTTTTAACTTAGAATAGATACAGGAGAGCACACATGGCTCGCGTAAAACGTGGTGTAATTGCACGTGCACGTCACAAGAAAATTTTGAAACAAGCTAAAGGCTACTACGGTGCGCGTTCTCGCGTATACCGCGTTGCCTTCCAGGCTGTTATCAAAGCTGGTCAGTACGCTTACCGTGACCGTCGTCAACGTAAACGTCAGTTCCGTCAACTGTGGATTGCACGTATCAACGCAGCAGCACGTCAGAACGGTATTTCTTACAGCAAATTCATCAATGGCCTGAAAAAAGCCTCTGTTGAAATCGACCGTAAGATCCTGGCTGACATCGCCGTATTCGACAAAGTAGCGTTCACCGCTCTGGTCGAAAAAGCGAAAGCAGCTCTGGCATAAGCCAGTTGAAAGAGGGAGCTTGTCTCCCTCTTTTCGTTTCAACACCATCAATACATTGACTTTTATTGGCGCAGGCTTTTCAATACAGGTCTGACGTTTCTTACCAGACAAGGTAATGCAAGCATGAATGCTGCTATTTTCCGCTTCTTTTTTTACTTTAGCACCTGAACTCAGGAGGCTAGCGCGTGAAAGAAGAAACGGAAAACAGCGCCAGAAAGCCTCCCCTGTGGAGGCTTTTTTCGTATATGGATTCGGGATATTAATTTCACTATAACCGGTGTCTGCACCGACATAATGAGGAAAACCATGTCACATCTCGCAGAGCTGGTTGCCAGTGCCAAGGCAGCCATTAACGAGGCATCAGATGTTGCTGCGCTGGACAACGTCCGCGTGGAATACCTGGGTAAAAAAGGGCATCTGACCCTGCAAATGACCACCCTGCGCGAGTTACCGCCGGAAGAGCGTCCGGCAGCCGGCGCGGTCATCAACGAAGCGAAAGAGCAGGTGCAGCAGGCGCTGAACGCGCGCAAAGCTGATCTGGAAGGCGCAGCGCTGAATGCGCGTCTGGCCGCAGAGACCATTGACGTCTCGCTGCCGGGACGCCGCATTGAAAATGGCGGCCTGCATCCGGTCACTCGCACCATCGACCGTATTGAAAGTTTCTTCGGTGAGCTCGGCTTTACCGTGGCGACTGGCCCGGAAATCGAAGATGATTACCACAACTTCGATGCGCTGAATATTCCGGGTCATCATCCGGCGCGCGCTGACCACGACACTTTCTGGTTCGATGCCACTCGCCTGCTGCGTACGCAGACCTCCGGCGTGCAGATCCGCACCATGGAAAACCAGCAGCCGCCTATCCGTATTATCGCGCCGGGCCGCGTCTATCGTAACGACTACGACCAGACCCATACCCCGATGTTCCACCAGATGGAAGGTCTGATTGTTGATAAAAACATCAGCTTCACCAACCTGAAAGGGACGCTGCACGACTTCCTGAACAACTTCTTTGAAGAAGACCTGCAGGTGCGCTTCCGTCCGTCCTACTTCCCGTTCACCGAGCCGTCCGCAGAAGTTGACGTGATGGGTAAAAACGGCAAATGGCTGGAAGTGCTCGGCTGCGGGATGGTACACCCGAACGTGCTGCGTAACGTCGGTATCGATCCGGAAGTTTACTCCGGCTTCGCCTTCGGTATGGGGATGGAGCGTCTGACCATGCTGCGTTATGGCGTGACCGATCTGCGCGCGTTCTTCGAAAACGATCTGCGTTTCCTCAAACAGTTTAAATAAGGGCAGGACAGAACAATGAAATTCAGTGAACTGTGGTTACGCGAGTGGGTTAACCCGGCGATCGACAGCGAAGCGCTTTCCGATCAGATCACCATGGCGGGCCTCGAAGTCGACGGCGTTGAGCCGGTTGCCGGCAGCTTCAACGGCGTAGTGGTCGGTGAAGTGGTGGAGTGCGGCCAGCATCCAAATGCTGACAAACTGCGCGTCACCAAAGTCAACGTGGGCGGTGAACGCCTGCTGGACATCGTCTGCGGCGCGCCAAACTGCCGTCAGGGGCTGAAAGTCGCCGTGGCGACCATCGGCGCCGTGCTGCCAGGCGATTTTAAAATTAAAGCGGCGAAGCTGCGCGGCGAACCGTCAGAAGGGATGCTGTGCTCTTTCTCCGAGCTGGGTATTTCCGACGACCATAGCGGTATCATCGAACTGCCGGCGGATGCGCCGATCGGCACTGATATTCGTGAATACCTCAAGCTTGACGATAACACTATCGAAATCAGCGTCACGCCAAACCGTGCCGACTGCCTGGGTATCATCGGTGTGGCGCGCGATGTCGCTGTGCTGAACAAAGCGCCGCTGAACGCGCCGGAAATCACGCCGGTTGCCGCGACCATTGACGACGTGCTGCCGATTCAGGTTGACGCGCCGCAGGCGTGCCCGCGCTATCTGGGCCGCGTGGTGAAAGGCATCAACGTCAAAGCGCCGACCCCACTGTGGATGAAAGAGAAGCTGCGCCGCTGCGGGATCCGCTCCATCGACGCGGTGGTTGACGTGACTAACTATGTCCTGCTTGAGCTGGGCCAGCCGATGCACGCCTTTGACCGCGACCGTATCGAAGGCGGGATCGTGGTGCGCATGGCGAAAGAGGGTGAAACCCTGGTGCTGCTCGATGGTTCTGAAGCGAAGCTCGACAGTGACACCCTGGTTATTGCTGACCATAACAAAGCGCTGGCGATGGGCGGGATCTTCGGCGGGGAACACTCCGGCGTTAACGACGAAACCCAGAACGTGCTGCTGGAATGCGCGTTCTTCAGCCCGCTGTCCATTACCGGCCGCGCGCGCCGTCATGGCCTGCACACCGATGCCTCTCATCGCTATGAGCGCGGCGTCGATCCGGCGCTGCAGTATAAAGCGCTGGAGCGTGCCACGCGTCTGCTGATCGACCTCTGCGGCGGTGAAGCTGGCCCGGTGATCGACGTGACAAACGAAGAGACCTTGCCAAAACGCGCCACCATTACCCTGCGTCGTAGCAAACTGGATCGCCTGATTGGCCACCATATCGATGACGCGCAGGTCACCGACATTCTGCAGCGCCTCGGCTGCGAAGTGACGGTGGGTCAGGACGAATGGCAGGCAGTCGCCCCGAGCTGGCGTTTCGACATGGAGATCGAAGAAGATCTGGTCGAAGAAGTGGCTCGCGTTTATGGCTACAACAACATTCCTGATGCGCCAGTACAGGCGGGTCTGATCATGGGTACCCATCGTGAAGCCGACCTGTCGCTGAAGCGCGTAAAAACGCTGCTGAACGACAAAGGCTATCAGGAAGTGATCACCTACAGCTTTGTTGACCCGAAAATCCAGCAGCTGATCCACGCCGGGGAAGAGGCGCTGATCCTGCCAAGCCCGATCTCCAGCGAAATGTCGGCGATGCGTCTGTCGCTGTGGACCGGCCTGCTGGGTACCGTGGTCTACAACCAGAACCGTCAGCAGAGCCGCGTGCGCATCTTTGAGAGTGGCCTGCGCTTCGTGCCGGATACTCAGGCACCGCTGGGCATTCGTCAGGATGTGATGCTGGCCGGGGCGATCTGCGGTAACCGCTACGAAGAGCACTGGACGCTGGCGAAAGAGACGGTCGATTTCTATGATCTGAAGGGCGATCTGGAATCCGTACTGGATTTAACCGGTAAATTGGCCGACATCGAGTTCCGTGGCGAAGCGATCGCCGCGCTGCATCCAGGCCAATCCGCAGCGATTTATCTTAAAGGTGAACGCATTGGTTTCATTGGGGTTGTTCATCCGGAACTGGAACGTAAACTGGATCTGAACGGTCGCACTCTGGTATTCGAACTGGAGTGGAACAAGCTTGCAGACCGCGTGGTGCCTCAGGCGCGCGATATTTCCCGCTTCCCGGCGAACCGTCGCGACATCGCGGTGCTGGTCGCGGAAAACGTGGCTGCTGCCGATGTTTTAGCCGAATGTAAGAAAGTTGGCGTAAATCAGGTAGTTGGCGTAAACTTATTTGACGTGTACCGTGGTAAAGGTGTGGCGGAAGGGTATAAGAGCCTTGCGATTAGCCTGATCCTGCAGGATACCAGCCGTACACTCGAAGAAGAGGAGATTGCCGCTACCGTTGCCAGATGTGTAGAGGCATTAAAAGAGCGATTCCAGGCATCATTGAGGGATTGAACCTATGGCGCTTACAAAAGCTGAAATGTCAGAATATCTGTTTGATAAGCTTGGGCTTAGCAAGCGGGATGCCAAAGAACTGGTCGAGTTGTTTTTCGAAGAGATCCGTCGTGCTCTGGAAAACGGAGAACAGGTCAAACTCTCCGGGTTCGGCAACTTCGATTTGCGGGATAAAAACCAACGCCCGGGACGTAACCCGAAGACGGGGGAGGATATTCCCATTACAGCCCGGCGCGTGGTGACCTTCAGACCCGGTCAGAAGCTGAAAAGCCGTGTCGAAAACGCGTCGCCGAAAGACAAATAATCTGAACTAATTAAAAAGGCCGCATTGCGGCCTTTTTCTTTTCTACACGTCCTTACGCTTTGACGGCGGTGAGCATGATCTCCACCAGGATATCCGGTCGCGCCATCTCTGCCTGAACGGTTGCTCGCGCCGGGCTCTGGCCTTCCGGCATCCACTGTACCCACACGTCATTGAATGCGACAAAATCACGTTCGATATCTTTCAGCCAGATCTGCGCGGAGAGAATTTGCCGCTTATCGCTCCCGGCAGCCGCCAACAGGGCATCGATCTTCTCCAGCACTTCACGGGTTTGTAAAACGATATCGTCTTCGCTGCTTTTTGGCGTCAGCCCGGAGAGGAACAACAGATTGCCATACGCAACGCTGGCGGAAAGGCGAGGTTGTGGATTATTGCGAATAATGGTCATGCGGTTTGTTTCCATGTGAGACCTTTTAAAGAAATAGTGGGTGCCTGATTGTCGATTAACGCGCCCAGCACCACCGCGCTGCCGGCGGCGAGGGTAAAGCCGAGACTACCCTGGCCCAGGTTCATCCACAGATTGGGGTATCCGGCGCGACCCAGCATCGGCGGGCCTGCTGGTGTTGACGGGCGCATGCCG
The DNA here is from genome assembly GCF_002837615.1 of Klebsiella sp. X1-16S-Nf21. NCBI lineage: Bacteria > Pseudomonadati > Pseudomonadota > Gammaproteobacteria > Enterobacterales > Enterobacteriaceae > Klebsiella > Klebsiella sp. X1-16S-Nf21. Next base: position 48,078 of record NZ_PJDK01000035.1, on the reverse strand, counting down.
GTCCAGGCTTTGGCCTTGTCCAGCCCTTCGAGTTCGGGAAAGCTACGGGCGACGATGTTTTTCAGCGCCTGAATGCGGCTCTCGCGCAGTTGGTCGCCGTCGTAGCCGATGTCCACCATCGCCGCGATGCGCAGTTGTTGGCCAAGGCGGGCATAAACGATTTTGTGCCCGTAGTCGGTGACGCTGATGTCAGGGGCAATACCTGCTTTTTCAGGATAGGGCAGGGTCAGGCTGTACCCCTTCAGGGCGCACAGCGGCACGCGAACGCCCAGATGCCCAAGCAGAGGACCACTGCCGTTACCGGCGGCAACGACATAATCATCGCCGGTGATGGTTCCCCGGTTGGTCTCCAGGGCGCTGATGCGTCCGCCGCGCTTATTCAGCTGCTGCACCTCACAGTGGGTCAGCAGGCTAAAGTCGTTGCTGGCATTGAGCTTGTCGAGCAGGGCAAGGCAGAACTGATGGCAATCTGCCGTTTCATCGCCCGGCGAATAAATCCCGCCCTGCAGCGAAGGGCTGATATGTCTGAGTGCCGGCTCCAGCTGCAGACAGGCTTCAGCATTCAGCGCTTGCTGATACTGAGGATCTATCCCTTTTGCCGCTTTATTAAAATCATATTCGCGGCGATGGATAATTAATTTACCGCTGCGCCGCCAGTGAAAATCGGCAAGATTATCCTCATCCAGCCACGACTGCATGACGTGACGGCTGAGCAACGACAGGCGCAAAATATGATCGCCGTTCATTTTATTGGTCTGGCTATTACAGGCACGCAGGAACTGCAGCAGCCAGCGCCACTGCTGGAAAGACATCTTAAGACGCATATTCAGCGGTGAATCGGCTTTGCCCATCCATTTAATTCCCTGCAGGGGAACGCCGCTATCGGCAAGGGGGGCAACGTAGCGATAACTTAATTGTCCGCCGTTAGCAAAACTGGTGGCACTGCCCGGTTCAGCATTGCGCTCCAGTAATTGCACCTGATGGCCGCGCTTAATCAGTTCCCAGGCCGTGGCCAGACCGACCACGCCGCCGCCGATAATGACAATGCGTTTGTTCATAACCCGATATATCCACCGCTAATCAATTTATCGGGTTATGTCAAAGCATTTACCCCAGCGGCGCAATTGACTTTTTATGGTCAGGGTATAACCGCAGGTTAATCTCCTTGAGTTGCTGGCGCAGACGCTGGCAGAGAAAATCGACGAACTTTTGCGCCATTGGACTCAGCGAAACATCGGCCCGGCGCAGCAGGCAGAGGTTGATGGCAATCGGCGGCGTAATGGGGTGGATCATCTCTGGAGCCAGGTTGTGCTGGGCGGAAAAGATATCTGTGATGCTGCAGCCCATGCCGCGCTTCACGAACTCGGTAGCCATATAGTAGGTCTGAACGTTAAGCCGGGTGGTGGAAAAGTCGCGACGGGTGGCGATGGCCGCCGAGAGCGAGTGCGGCCCTGGCGAGATCCAGCGCTGCTGGTCGATCTGGCCGATGTCCACCGCCCCCTGACGATAATGACGGTCGATGTACACCAGCGGTACTTCGGCAATCAGGGTGGTCAGGATCTCTCCCTGCTGCACCGGCTGTAGCGTCAGCGCCAAATCTATCTCGCGCAAATCCAGTTTTCTGACCAGCGTCTCGGTGTGCTCGGTGGTGAGCGTCATCACCAGGTTGCTGTTTTGCTGATAAAAGTCGGTCACCAGCTCTGGCACCAGGCTTAACCCCAGGCTCGGCAGGCAGCCTAAGGTGATTTTGGCGCGCGGATCGCGAGCCAGGTTGTCGGCCAACAGGCGCAGGTTATCGAGGTCCTGATAAATGCTCTGCGCTTTTTCGAAAAGTGTGATCGCCTCGCTGGTCGGCAGCAGCTTGCCGCGCACCCGCTGAAAGAGGGTAAAACCCAGTTTCATCTCGGCACTTTTTAGCGCTTTGCTGGCCGCTGGCTGAGAGATACTGAGCGATTCCGCCGCCCGTGACAGCGAGCCGCAGGTCATTACGGCGTGAAAGATTTCCAGATGACGCAGTTTCATGAACAGTTAACTCAGGGTTATAGCCTACCGATAAAAAGTCATTATCCACTAACACAAAGTTAACATAAATTTAATCTCCAATCAGCGCTCCGGTTACATATTGTGCTGTAGACCCCGCCTGATGGCGGAATATTACGCTCTCAGAATCTATTCCTTTGTACCCAAACGCACCCTCAGGCTCGCGGCCAATAAAGAAAAAGAGGGGGGATGTTTTCTGAGCAGGTCCCAATACACCTCCTGACCCTTACGGTCGGATTGATTGGCATTAAGGAGTGTTATGAGTGACTCAACGCTCACAGGCAATGCGCCTGTCAGACGAAATATCACGCGGAAAAACGTTATTACTGGTCTGTTATTGCTGCTGTTCGTGTTGATCGCGCTGTGGTGCCACGGTCGACCGGGCAGTGAGCTTGGCCTGCTGGGATTTACGCCGCTGGTGGCACTAGCGATATTATCGCTGATCGGCGTTGATATTGTGCTGGCGGTGATCTCCTCGATCATTATCGCCATGATAATGACCTCGACCGGCCTGCCGGAAATGGGCACGATGCTGGCGAAATCCACCGGGTCATTTATCGCCACGGTAGGGCTTATCATTATGCTCGGCGCCGGCGTGGGGGAAGTGGCCACCCGCACCGGCGCAGCGGTTGAGCTGGTGAAATTCGTGGTTCATCGTATTGGGCTGTCGAGCCAGACGCGGGTTAAGTTCGGCATTGTGGTGTCATCGATTTTAATTTGTGGTTCGCTGGGCACCATGGCCGGTGGTAACGCCATTATCGTGGCCGTGATCATTCCGGTGGCGGCAGCGGTACGCTTAACGCCGCCGACGGTCGCCGCGCTGATGATGACCGCCGGCTCCGTTGGGCTCTTTACCGGGCCCTTCACCCCCAGCACCGTGACAATCCTCAGCCTCGGCGGGTTGAGCTATCCGGATTATCTGCTGTACGTCGGTCTGCCGATGAGTGCGGTGACGCTGCTGGCCGGCTGGATAATGGCGGGGCGGATCCAGAAGATGACTGAAGGCAAACTGCGCTATGACGTCGATCTTTCGGAGAAGCCAAAAGACGATCTCAGCGCCGCGCAGCAGCGTCGGCGTAAATTAAGCGCGCTGGCCTTCGCCGCGACGATCATTGTGATGGCGGTCGTTGGCGTGGTGATCAAAGCTGGCTTCAGCTTTGCGATTATCGTGATGCTGCTGGTGGCGCTGATGACCGGGCTGGTAGGTGGCCTGCGACCGACGCAGATCCTGCAGGCGCTGTATCACGGCTGCGGCCGTCTGGTGTGGATGTTTATCCTCTACTGGCTGTATAACCCAATCCTTGAACTGATGGATGGTCTGCATGCCTATCAGGGGCTGCTGGAGTATACCCAACCGCTGCTCGAGGGGATCTCCCCGGCCTGGCTGTGCTTTAGCATCTTCGCGTTCAATATTATCGGCCATGTGCCCGGTGCGGCGGTGGCGCAAATGACGTTTACCCATAAAATCTTTGGCCCGATGCTGATGGCCGCCGGCGTGCCGCCGCAGGGGACCACCGCGGTGCTGCTCGCCTCTTCTCAGGTGGACTGGTTCGGTCCGTTTCCCTCATCGGACATGTTCGGCCAGATGGGGCTGGCGCAGTCCACGCATCTGAAATATATGCTCTATAACGGCTGGGCAATCGTGGTGGCGAATATCATTCTCTTTGCGCTACTGTTTCAGATCCTGGTGTAACGAACGAACGCAGACGCGGGGGAGGTCTTCCTCCGCGTCGACGAACGGCCGCGAGGTTTTCCTTTTCTCACCGCGACACCCACCGTAAAATCAGCCTCTTGTTCCCACTGCGTAATGGAATCTATGCTGACTCTCGCCCATCTTCAACAGCGCCGCAGCCGGCGTTGGCTCTTCGGATTAACGCTGTTGCTCCTGGTCACCCTGCTGGTCAGCCTGTGCGCGGGCGATCAATGGATCCCGCCTGGGGAATGGCTGAGCGCGAAAGGCCAGTTGTTCATCTGGCAGATCCGCCTGCCGCGAACCCTGGCGGTGGTGCTGGTGGGGGCGGCGCTGGCGCTCTCCGGGGCGATTATGCAGGCGTTGTTTGAAAATCCGCTGGCGGAGCCGGGTCTGCTGGGCGTCTCCAACGGGGCGGGCGTCGGGCTGATTGCCGCCGTCCTGCTGGGCAAAGGAGTCTTGCCCGGCTGGGCGCTCGGCCTGTGCGCGATCCTCGGCGCGCTGCTGATCACCTTTATTTTGCTGCGTTTTGCCCGCCGCCATCTCTCTACCAGCCGTCTGCTGCTGGCGGGGGTGGCGCTGGGGATCATCTGCAGTGCCCTGATGACCTGGGCGGTCTACTTCTCCACCTCTTTTGACCTGCGTCAGCTGATGTACTGGATGATGGGCGGGTTTGGCGGCGTCGACTGGCAGCAGCTGTGGCTGATGATAGCCCTCCTGCCGGTGCTTTGCTGGGTTTGTCTGCAGTCGCAACCCCTGAATTTACTGGCGCTGGGCGAAGTCTCCGCTCGTCAGCTCGGGCTGCCGCTGTGGCTATGGCGCAAGCTGCTGGTGGTGGCGACCGGCTGGTTGGTCGGCGTTAGCGTCGCGCTGGCGGGAGCCATTGGCTTTATCGGCCTGGTGATCCCGCACATTCTGCGGCTATGTGGTTTAAGCGATCACCGGGTGTTGCTCCCAGCCTGCATGCTGGCCGGGGCGAGCGCCTTGCTGGGGGCGGATATCATTGCCCGACTGGCGCTTTCCGCCGCAGAGCTGCCGATTGGCGTGGTGACGGCGACGCTGGGCGCGCCGGTCTTTATCTGGTTGCTGCTGCGTTCGCGGGGGCGGGGATAGCGCGGCGCCGTCGGCAGGGACGGCGCCGGTTCAGGCTTACCAGCCTTTGATCGCGTCGCCTTTGTAGACTTCCTTCGCTTTTTCCGCGACTTCGCTGGTCTGGAAGGCGGCTTTCAGCTCCTGAATTTTCTTGCTGTCCTTATTATCCTCGCGGGCGACAATCGCATTCACGTAAGGAGAATCCGGCCCCTCCATAAACAGACCGTCGCGGGCGGCCGACAGGCCCGCCTGGGCGGAGAAGTTGGTGTTAATGATTGACAAGCTAACGTTCGGATCATCAAGGGTACGGGTCAGCTGTGGGGTATCCACTTCAACAATTTTCAGCTGTTTCGGGTTGTCGATGATATCCAGCGTGGTCGGTAAATAGCCGACGCCCGGCTTCAGCTTGAGTAACCCCTGCGCCTGGAGCAGCAGCAGGCTGCGGCCCAGGGTGGTGGTTTCATTAGAAATGGTCACCGTCGCCCCTTCGGGCAGTTCGCTGATGTTTTTGATCCGGTGAGAATAGGCGGCGATAGGGAAGACAAAGGTTTTACCGACCACCGCAAATTTATAGCCGCGCTCTTTCGACTGCGCCTCAAGGTACGGCAGGGTCTGGAAGGCGTTGGCATCCACATCTTTGTTGTTCAGTGCTTCGTTGGGCAGCACATAATCATTGAAGGAGACCACTTCGACGTCGAGATGATATTTATCCTTCGCAACCTGCTCCACCACTTTCCAGATGGCTTCGTCCGGCCCGGTATTGATAGCGACTTTCACTTTATTATCTTCATCCGGAGAGCAGGCGCTCAGCAGGGCGACAGAGGTGGCGATTAACGCCAGGCTAAACAACTTCTTCATCAATAAAACTCTCTTAAATTAACAAGTAACGAAACCATATTACATTACCGGGACACTGTACACGGAAATGGTCGACTGCCCAATTGAGAGGATTTCATGTTGCCGGCGGCCAGCGAAGCGCTGTTACATCATGCGACAACTCGGGGGGATTGGCAGTAGAATGGCGGCCGCTGAATCCGCTACAGTAGATAGGGATCACCTTCACCGGAAACCGGTTTATCCATTGAGGACAGGCTATGCAACATGACATTCTGAATACCGAAGTGACGACCATTGATGGCGAGAAAACCACCCTGGCATCCTTTGCCGGCAAGGTGCTGTTGATCGTCAATGTGGCCTCGAAATGCGGCCTGACGCCGCAGTATGAGCAACTCGAGGATCTGCAAAAGCAATTTGCCGGCGAGGGCTTTAGCGTACTGGGGTTCCCCTGCAACCAGTTCCTCGGCCAGGAGCCGGGCAGTGAAGAAGAGATTAAGACCTTCTGCAGCACCACCTACGGCGTCACCTTCCCGCTGTTCAGCAAAATTGACGTCAACGGTGAACATCGCGCGCCGCTGTATCAAAAACTGATTGCCGCCGCGCCGAAAGCGGTGGCCCCGGAAGGCAGCGGTTTTTATGAGCGGATGGCCAGCAAAGGCCGGGCGCCGCTGTATGTGGACGACATTCTGTGGAATTTCGAAAAATTCCTCGTCGATCGCCAGGGCAACGTTATTGAGCGCTTCTCTCCGGATATGACGCCGGACGATCCGCAGCTGGTGGCGGCGATTAAAGGAGCGCTGGCGAAATAATGGCGTTTCTGATGCAGCTACAGGATGTAGAAGCGGCGGGGCGTCTGGCCCCGTTTTCTGCGGCCTTTCGCGCCGGGGAGATCGTCCACCTGGTGGGGCCGAACGGCGCAGGGAAGAGCACGCTGCTGACCCGCATGGCGGGGCTGTCCGACGGCCCCGGCACGGTTCATTTTAACGGACGGCGGCTTGACGAGTGGCCGGCGACGGAGCTGGCGCGCCGTCGCGGATATCTATGTCAACACCAGACCCCGCCGTTCGCCATGCCGGTGTGGCACTACCTGGCGCTGCATATGCAGCAGCAGGGCGATAGCGCCCGTCTGAGCGATATCGCGGCCAGGCTTGGTCTGGACAATAAGCTGGACCGTCAGGTTAATCAGCTTTCGGGCGGTGAGTGGCAGCGCGTGCGGCTGGCGGCAGTGATCCTGCAGATCGATCCCTTGAGTCATCCCGCGGGTCAACTGCTGCTGCTGGATGAGCCGATGAACAGTCTGGATGTGGCCCAGCAGGCGGCGCTGGATCGGCTGTTACGTGAGCTGAGCGCGGCGGGGATTGCGGTGGTGATGAGCAGCCACGATCTCAACCATACCCTGCGCCATGCCGGACAAAGCTGGCTGCTCTGCCAGGGGGAAGCCATCGCCTGCGGAGAGACCGCCGAGGTGCTGAATGAGGAAAATTTAACCGCTGCCTATGCGATCCCGTTCCAGCGCGTGGAGGTGGCCGGTCATATTATGCTCATCGCGTCACAGTAGCACGCAGTTATCTTGTCACTATATTGATAAACAAGCTAAATTATTGCGATAAAGAGACTAGGGACAGAGGGATCATCTGAAATGCGCTTCTGGTTCATGTTGGCGGCGGCGTTAATTTTAGCCGGCTGCAGCAGCCATCGGGCACCGCCGCCGAATCCACGGCTGGCTGACTCCATCACGGTGGTGGCGAATCTGAACGAGCAGTTGCGTAGCTGGCGTGGCGCACCGTATCGCTACGGCGGCATGACGCCGCGCGGCGTCGACTGCTCCGGCTTCGTGGTGCGCACGTTTCGCGATAAATTTGCCCTCCAGCTGCCGCGTGAAACCCGCGAGCAGGCGGAAATCGGCACCCGTATCGATAAGCGCGATCTGCTGCCCGGCGATCTGGTGTTCTTCAAAACCGGCTCAGGGGAGAGCGGTTTGCACGTTGGCATCTACGATACCGACAACCAGTTTATCCATGCCTCCACCAGCCAGGGCGTCACCCGTTCCTCGCTGGATAACGTCTACTGGAACAAAAAGTTCTGGCAGGCGCGGCGTATCTGACGTCATTCAGAAGCAAGAGGGAAGCGAGCGCTTCCCTTTTTTATGCCGATAACCCTGCACTCCGCCCGTGTTAATCCGCTGTTTGAGGCACTACACTGAAGGTAGGAGGAACCATGACCCTTTCTTTTACCACCCACTGGCGGGATGAACTGCCGGATTTTTACACTTCCCTGTCACCGACGCCGCTGGATAACGCCCGACTCATCTGGCGTAACGCCCCGCTGGCGCAACAGTTGGGGGTGCCCGACGCCCTGTTCGCGCCTGAAAATGGGGCCGGTGTCTGGGGCGGAGAAGCGCTGCTTCCGGGCATGTCGCCGCTGGCGCAAGTATACAGCGGCCATCAGTTTGGCGCCTGGGCCGGCCAGCTGGGCGACGGACGCGGGATCCTGCTCGGTGAGCAGCAGCTTGCGGATGGTCGCCGTTACGACTGGCATCTGAAAGGCGCCGGCCTGACCCCCTATTCGCGGATGGGGGACGGGCGCGCTGTACTGCGCTCGACGATCCGAGAAAGTCTGGCGTCAGAGGCGATGCACGCCCTGGGGATCCCGACGACGCGCGCCCTGGCGATGGTGACCAGCGATACCCCGATCTACCGCGAGCGCGTGGAGCCTGGCGCGATGCTGATGCGGGTGGCCGAGAGCCATGTCCGCTTCGGCCATTTCGAACATTTTTACTATCGCCGTGAGCCGCAGAAGGTCCAGCAATTGGCCGACTATGTCATTCGCCACCACTGGCCGCAGCTGCAGGATGAGGCAGACAAGTATCTGTTATGGTTCCGTGACGTTGTCACGCGCACCGCGCAGACCATCGCCAGCTGGCAAACCGTGGGCTTTGCCCATGGGGTGATGAATACCGACAACATGTCGATTCTCGGTCTGACCATCGACTACGGCCCGTATGGCTTCCTTGACGATTTTCAACCGGACTTCATCTGCAACCACTCCGATTATCAGGGGCGCTACAGTTTTGAAAACCAGCCGGCGGTGGGGCTGTGGAATCTGCAGCGTCTCGCCCAATCGCTGTCGCCGTTTATCAGCGCTGAAGCGTTAAACGCGGCGCTGGATGAGTATCAGCACGCCTTGCTGACCGCTTATGGCCAGCGGATGCGCGATAAACTCGGCCTGTTCAGCCAGCAGAAAGGGGATAACGACCTGCTGGACGGGCTGTTTGCCCTGATGATCCGTGAGAAGAGCGACTATACCCGAACGTTCCGCCTGCTGAGCCACAGCGAACAGCTCAGCGCCGCCTCGCCGCTGCGCGACGAGTTTATCGATCGGGCGGCTTTCGACAGCTGGTTTGCCGGGTATCGTGCGCGCCTGCGTGATGAACAGGTGGATGACGCGCAGCGCCAGCAGCGGATGCAGGGCGTAAATCCGGCGCTGGTGTTACGCAACTGGCTGGCGCAGCGGGCGATAGAGCAGGCCGAGGCGGGCGATATGGGCGAGCTGGAGCGCCTGCATGCCGCGCTGGCAGACCCCTTTACCGATCGCGAGGACGACTACGTCCGCCGCCCTCCGGACTGGGGGAAACGTCTGGAAGTCAGCTGTTCGAGCTAACTCGCCTCGCCCCGCGCTCAGCGGGGCGCTTACTTGGTCAGAATTAACTTCCCGGCGTTGGTCTGGCGCAGCAGATAGCGCTGGCCGCCATGTTCGATGACTACCCGTCCTTCGCTACCTAACAGCACCCGACTGCTAATCTGCCTGTCCGTCGCCACGGGATAGGGGGCATTGTCTTTTGGTTTTTCAGCTGTGGCAGTGTTATCCATACGCGTCATAGCTCTCAAAATAAAAATCAAAGCAACAATGATAATCATTATCAATAATGTTGTTTTTGACGGCAAGCGTTATTTATCGTGTTACCGGATTTGGTAGGGGAGTCACCGAAGGAAATTGCCCGCCGCAGGCGCGACGGGCGGAGCGGTTACAGACGGGTAGCGGTGGCGGCGGCCAGCTCGCTCAATAATCTTTCGCTGTCATCCCAGCTCAGGCAGGGGTCGGTGATCGACTGGCCCCAGGTCAGCGGCTGGCCGGGGACCACTTTCTGGGTGCCTTCCTGCAGGAAGCTCTCTGCCATAATCCCGGCGATGGCGGTGGAGCCCGCGCGAATTTGCTGACAGATATCGGCGCACACCTCCAGCTGACGGCGGTGCTGCTTCTGGCAGTTGCCATGGCTGAAATCAACGACCAGCTGTTCCGGCAGATCGAATTCACGCAGCGCCTCGCCGGCGGCAGCGATATCCTCGGCATGATAGTTTGGCTGTTTGCCGCCGCGCATAATGATATGCCCGTACGGGTTGCCGCTGGTCTGGTAAATCGTCATCTGCCCCTGCTTGTCCGGAGAGAGGAACATATGGCTGGCGCGGGAGGCGCGGATGGCGTCCACCGCAATGCGCGTATTGCCATCGGTGCCGTTTTTAAACCCGACCGGGCAGGAGAGCGCTGAGGCCATCTCACGGTGGATCTGGCTTTCGGTGGTGCGCGCCCCGATGGCCCCCCAGCTGATGAGATCGGCGATAAACTGACCGGTCACCATATCGAGAAACTCGGTGGCCGTCGGTACCCCCAGCTCATTAACCTGCAGCAGCAGGCGCCGCGCCAGCTCAATTCCGTGGTTGACCCGGTAGCTGCCGTTGAGGTCCGGATCGGAGATTAAGCCTTTCCAGCCCACCACGGTACGCGGTTTTTCAAAGTAGGTGCGCATCACGATCTCCAGCTGCGGCTGGTAGCGCTCGCGCATGCCCTGCAGGCGGCGGGCATACTCCAGCGCCGCGTCGGTATCGTGAATGGAGCAGGGGCCGATAATCACCAGCAGGCGGCGGTCTTCGCCGTTGAGGATTTTTTCAATTCGGCGGCGGGAGGCCGAAACGTGGGCGGCCACGTCGGCCGTGACGGGATGGCGCTGGGCCAGTTCCGCGGGCGTTACCAGGCTTTCAATGCGCGCGGTACGCAATTCGTCTGTTTTATTCATTGGGGTCTCAAAAATCTGTTTCTTCCGCGGCGAAAATGCCGGGAAGTGATGCGCATCACGATAAACCAATCCCTGCTTATTGCAAGAGCAGGGCATGATCCTGTATAGGCCACGGGTGATAGCATAAACAAATTTTTAATAATGTACTAGTGTGTTAGTACATTCTGCGATTCAGTCCCATGATGTCCATGATTTTTGTCGCAATTTCCTCAACAGAATAATTGGTACTGTTCAGGCACGGGATTTTATTTTTGCGATACAGGGCCTCCACTTCGGTCACCTCCATCCGACACTGACGCAGAGAGGCGTAGCGGCTGTTTTCCCGACGCTCTTCGCGGATGGCCGCCAGCCGTTCGGGGTTGATGGTCAGGCCGAACATCTTATGTTGCAGGGGTTTCAGCGACGCCGGCAGCACCAGATTGTCCATATCGTCGGCGATAAACGGATAGTTGGCGGCGCGAATGCCGTACTGCATGGCGAGGTACAGACTGGTGGGCGTCTTGCCGCAGCGCGACACACCGAGGAGGATCACCTGGGCCTGATCGAGGTTACGCAGGGAGATGCCATCGTCGTGGGCGAGGGTGTAATCGATGGCGGCGATACGCGCATCGTATTTGATCAGGTTCCCGGGGTTCAGGCCGTGAGTACGGTGGGCCACTGGCGTCGGGTCGAGGTTTAGCTCCTGCTGCAGCGGGGCCACCAGCGCCTGCACGATGTCCTGACAAAAACCTTCACTTTGCAGAATAATGTCGCGGATTTCCGGGATCACGATGGAATAGAACACCAGCGGGCGAATACCCGTTTGCTGATAGATGGCGTCGATCTGCTCCTTTACCGCCCGCGCGCGGCTGATGTTTTCGACAAACGGCAGAGTCACGCTGCTGATGGCAACCGGGAATTGCGACATCACGGCATGCCCCAGCACTTCTGCCGTAATGGCGGTACCGTCAGAAATATAAAATACGTGGCGATCTACAGCACTTTCCATTTTGACCATCCGGTATAATGAGTTTAATTGCCTGAATACGGATATTAAATTTAAGCATATCCCTGTTTGATTTGTCTCTTGTTAAAATTGAAACGCTATTTTTGTTTTTTATGAAAAGGGTGGTTCATTTTCTTCTTTTTGCCGTTATTTCCAGCGTTTTTCGTCATAATTCCTAAAAATCATCAAGTTAGCTATATCGCGGGAACAGTCCGAAAAATGAAAAAATAATTTGCTTGAACGATTCACCGTTTTTTTCAGCCCCATAAATATGTCAGGATAATCCTGCAGTCGATCGTGAAATTTTTTTCACTGGTATTAAATCACAAAAGGATTGTCTCGATGTCCAACAATGGCTCGTCACCGCTGGTGCTTTGGTATAACCAACTCGGCATGAATGATGTAGACAGAGTTGGGGGCAAAAATGCCTCCCTTGGTGAAATGATTACAAACCTGTCCGGTATGGGTGTTTCCGTGCCTAACGGGTTTGCCACCACCGCTGATGCTTTTGATCAGTTCCTGGACCAAAGCGGTGTTAACCAGCGCATTTATGCACTGCTGGATGAAACCGACATTGACGACGTTTCCGCATTAGCGAAAGCGGGCGCGCAGATCCGTCAGTGGATCATCGACACCCCTTTCCAGAGCGAACTGGAAAACGCGATTCGCGATGCTTATGACCTGCTGTCCGCCGATGACGCCGAGGCCTCATTTGCCGTGCGCTCTTCCGCTACTGCGGAAGATATGCCGGACGCCTCCTTCGCCGGGCAGCAAGAGACATTCCTCAACGTGCAGGGCTTTGACGCCGTGCTCGTTGCCGTGAAGCACGTGTTTGCCTCACTGTTTAACGATCGCGCGATCTCCTATCGCGTGCATCAGGGTTACGATCACCGCGGCGTGGCGCTTTCCGCCGGGGTGCAGAGGATGGTCCGCTCCGATCTGGCCTCCTCCGGCGTCATGTTCTCTATCGATACCGAGTCCGGTTTTGACCAGGTGGTGTTTATCACCTCGGCGTGGGGCCTCGGCGAGATGGTGGTGCAGGGCGCGGTGAACCCGGATGAATTCTACGTCCACAAGCCGACGCTGGCCGCTGGCCGCCCGGCCATCGTGCGCCGCACCATGGGGTCGAAAAAGATCCGCATGGTATACGCGCCGACTCAGGAACACGGCAAGCAGGTGCGTATCGAAGATGTGCCGCAGGCGCAGCGCGATGTTTTCTCGTTAACCAACGAGGAGGTGCAGGAGCTGGCGAAGCAGGCGGTGCAGATCGAGAAGCACTACGGCCGTCCGATGGATATCGAGTGGGCGAAAGATGGCCACACCGGTAAGCTGTTTATCGTCCAGGCGCGTCCGGAAACCGTGCGTTCCCGCGGCCAGGTGATGGAGCGTTATACCCTCCACGCTCAGGGGCAGATCATCGCCGAAGGGCGCGCCATCGGCCACCGCATTGGCGCCGGCCCGGTGAAGGTGATCCACGATATCAGCGAGATGAACCGCATCGAACCTGGCGACGTGCTGGTCACCGACATGACCGACCCGGACTGGGAACCGATCATGAAGAAAGCCTCGGCGATCGTCACCAACCGCGGCGGACGTACCTGCCACGCGGCGATTATCGCCCGTGAGCTGGGGATCCCGGCGGTGGTCGGCTGCGGCGATGCCACCGATCGCATTCAGGAAAACCAGAACGTGACCGTCTCCTGCGCCGAAGGCGACACCGGCTACGTTTACGCCGAGCTGCTGGACTTCAGCGTCAAGAGCTCCAGCGTTGGCGAGATGCCGGATCTGCCGCTGAAGGTGATGATGAACGTCGGCAACCCGGATCGTGCGTTTGACTTTGCCTGCCTGCCGAACGAAGGCGTGGGTCTGGCGCGGCTGGAATTTATCATCAACCGCATGATTGGCGTTCACCCGCGCGCGCTGCTGGAGTTTGACGACCAGGAGCCGGGCCTGCAGAACGAAATCCGCGAGCTGATGAAAGGCTACGATTCGCCGAGAGAGTTCTACGTCGGCCGTCTGACCGAAGGGATCGCTACCCTTGGCGCCGCCTTCTACCCGAAACGCGTCATCGTGCGTTTGTCGGACTTCAAGTCGAACGAATATGCCAACCTGGTGGGCGGCGAGCGTTATGAGCCGGAAGAAGAGAACCCGATGCTCGGCTTCCGTGGCGCCGGACGCTACGTTTCCGAAAGCTTCCGCGACTGCTTCGCGCTGGAGTGTGAAGCGATGAAGCGCGTGCGTAACGACATGGGGCTGACCAACGTTGAAGTGATGGTGCCGTTTGTGCGTACCGTCGCCCAGGCGAAAGCGGTGGTCGAAGAGCTGGAGCGTCAGGGGCTGAAGCGCGGCGAGAACGGGCTGAAGATCATTATGATGTGTGAGATCCCATCGAACGCCTTGCTGGCCGAGCAGTTCCTCGAGTACTTCGACGGCTTCTCCATCGGTTCGAACGACATGACCCAGCTGGCGCTCGGTCTGGATCGCGACTCCGGCGTGGTCTCTGAGCTGTTTGATGAGCGCAACGACGCGGTGAAAGCCCTGCTGTCGATGGCGATCCGCGCAGCGAAAAAACAGGGCAAATACGTCGGCATCTGCGGCCAGGGGCCGTCTGACCATGAAGATTTTGCCGCCTGGCTGATGGAAGAAGGGATCGACAGTCTGTCCCTCAACCCGGATACCGTGGTGCAAACCTGGTTAGGTCTGGCGGAACTGAAAAAATAAGTTCGCCCTGACAGCACCGATCCCCGGCAGCGATGCCGGGGATTTTTTTTGCCTGTTGCAGGCTGTCCGCTGTGGCGATGCGCAGGACAAAAAAAAGCCCATCGTGGGAGATGGGCAAAGACTACACACAGCAATTCGTTGTTTCACTCAGGGGATTTCCATGCTTATAAATCAAGGTGTTGATTTATAACCGTGAGCTAATAGTAGGCAGCGGGGCCTTTGCCGTCGATCAGATTCCTCTCAATAGTTAAATTGTTGTGAAGGACCGGGGGAGGAAAGCGAGGGGAATGGCGCTCAGGGCCAGCGCTTTGCCGGCGATCAATAAATTTTGCTTAACAATAGGCGGGCAAGGAAACAGGCGGGTCTCCCCGCCTGCCAGGGCATTACTTGCGCCCAGCCTCCAGCTCGCTAAGCTCTTCGAGGACGACATCGGGGTCTTTCGGCGGCGGCGGCACTTCGTGTACCCAGGCGTCATACAGACGCCAGGAGACGGCCAGCAGCACTGGACCGATAAACAGACCGATCATGCCGAAGGCGATCAGTCCGCCAATGACGCCGGTAAGGATGAGGATCATCGGCAGGTCGGCGCCCATACGGATAAGCACCGGACGAATGACGTTGTCCATGGTGCCAACCACGCAGCTCCACACCAGCAGCACGGTGCCCCAGGTGGTGTCCCCGCTCCAGTAAAGCCAGATAATCGACGGCACCAGAACCAGCAAAGGGCCGAGCTGGACCAGACAGGTAAAGATCATCACCACGGTCAGCAGAGCGGCGTAGGGCACGCCGGAGATGGCAAGGCCGATCCCGCCCAGCACCGCCTGAGTAAGGGCCGTCACCACCACGCCCAGCGCCACGGCGCGCACGGCCTGGCCGGCCAGCAGCACCGCCGCATCGCCGCGTTTGGCTGCGAGGCGTGTAGCGAAGTAGCGGAAACCATAGGCCACCTGCTCGCCGCGCCAGTAGAGCAGCGCGCTGAACAACAGCATCAGACCGCAGTAGACCAGCAGCTTGCCGATGTGCGCCGCTTGCCCGACAAACCAGCTGGTGGTAGTGCCAATATAGGGGCGAACCTTGGCCATAATCGCCGAGCCGCCCATATCCAGCAGACCATGCCAGGCGGAATACAGCTTATCGCCGACCAGCGGCACGCTGTTCAGCCAGGCGAAATCCGGCAGCGTCACATTTCCACTGCTGATAAGTTTGATCAGCGGGACGCTGTTATCCACCAGGCTGTTGACCAGCAGAGCGATAGGAATAACGAATAACAAAAACAGCAGCAGGGTCATCGCAAGCACCGCCAGCAGTCGTTTGCCAAACAGCACGCGCTGCAGACGCAGCAGCACCGGCCAGGTGGCGATCACCACCGTACCGGCCCAGGCGAAGGACAGAATAAACGGCTGCACAACCCACAGGCAGGATATGATAATCAGGGCCAGGAACAGCACCGACAGCAGTATTTGCGGAATGTCCCGAGGCTGATGGGGGTTTATCATAGAGAAATTTTACCTTTCCAGTCGCGCCAAAAAGCTGGCGCCGCGTAAATCCATGTACTGATAATAATATCAATAATATTGCCGGGCTGATTTTGCACAGAAAACACGTGGGCGCATATGAAAAAAATGTGATAAAAAGTTGAATGCGCTACGCAAACGTTTAGTTAGCACCAACACAATATTTTCAAACACAACATAGTCAGGCAGGGTCAAGTGTGATGATCCCACAAATTTCTCAGGCACCAGGGGTAGTTCAGCTGGTGCTGAATTTTTTGCAGGTACTGGAGCAACAGGGTTTTACCGGCGATACCGCCACCAGCTATGCCGACAGGCTGACGATGGCCACCGACAACAGCGTCTATCAGCTGCTGCCGGATGCGGTCCTTTTCCCGCGTTCTACGGCGGACGTGGCCTTGCTGGCGCGCGTCGCCGCCGAACCGCGCTTTACATCGCTGGTCTTCACGCCGCGCGGCGGCGGCACCGGCACCAACGGCCAGGCGCTGAACGGCGGGATTATTGTCGATATGTCCCGCTATATGAATCGCATCATTGAGATTAACCCCGAAGAGGGCTGGGTGCGCGTTGAAGCCGGGGTCATCAAAGATCAGCTGAACCAGTTTCTTAAACCCTATGGTTACTTCTTTGCACCTGAGCTTTCCACCAGCAACCGCGCCACGCTGGGCGGGATGATAAACACCGACGCGTCCGGACAGGGATCGCTGGTGTACGGTAAAACGTCGGATCACGTGCTCGGTCTGCGAGCGGTGCTGATGGGCGGCGATATCCTCGACACCCAGGCGGTGCCAGTAGCGCTGGCGGAGACGCTGGGCAACACCCCATCGACGATTGGCCGGATCTATAACACGGTCTACCAGCGCTGCAAGACGCAGCGTGAACTGATCATTGATAAGTTTCCTAAACTTAACCGCTTCCTCACCGGGTACGATCTGCGCCATGTCTTTAACGATGAGATGAGCGAGTTCGATCTGACCCGTATTTTAACCGGTTCGGAAGGCACGCTGGCGTTTATTACCGAAGCGCGGCTGGATATCACCCGCCTGCCGAAGGTGCGCCGTCTGGTCAACGTTAAATATGACTCCTTTGACTCCGCGTTGCGTAATGCGCCCTTTATGGTGCAGGCGAAAGCGCTGTCGGTGGAGACTGTCGACTCCAAGGTACTGAATCTGGCGCGCGAGGATATCGTCTGGCACTCGGTAAGCGAACTGATCACCGACGTGCCGGATAAAGAGATGCTCGGGCTCAATATCGTCGAATTCGCCGGGGATGACGCTACGCTGATTGACCAGCAAGTCACTACCCTGTGCCAGCGGCTGGATGAGCTGATGGCCGGCAGCGAGGCGGGCGTCATCGGCTGGCAGGTCTGTCACGATCTCGATGGCGTAGAGCGGATCTACGCCATGCGCAAGAAGGCCGTCGGCCTGTTGGGCAATGCCAAAGGCGCCGCCAAGCCTATTCCTTTCGCTGAAGACACTTGCGTACCGCCTGAGCATCTGGCGGATTACATCGTCGAGTTCCGCGCGCTGCTCGACAGCCACGGCCTGAGCTACGGCATGTTTGGCCACGTTGATGCCGGGGTGCTGCACGTGCGCCCGGCGCTGGATATGTGCGATCCGCAGCAGGAGGTGCTGATGAAGCAGATCTCCGATGACGTGGTGGCGCTGACGGCGAAGTATGGCGGCCTGCTGTGGGGCGAACACGGCAAAGGCTTCCGCGCGGAGTACAGCCCGGCCTTCTTTGGCGAGGTGCTGTACGGCGAACTTAGGAAGATCAAAGCGGTCTTCGATCCCGATAACCGCCTGAACCCAGGGAAAATCTGTCCTCCGGAAGGGGTCGACGCGCCGATGATGAAAGTCGATGCGGTGAAGCGCGGCACCTGGGATCGGCAGATCCCTATCGCGGTGCGCAGCAGCTGGCGCGGGGCGATGGAGTGTAATGGCAACGGGTTGTGCTTCAACTTTGACGTCAAGAGTCCGATGTGTCCGTCGATGAAAGTCAGCAACCAGCGCATCCACTCGCCGAAAGGGCGCGCGACGCTGGTGCGTGAATGGCTGCGCCTGCTGGCCGACCGCGGCGTCGATCCCAACCAGCTGGAGAAGGCGTTGCCGGAGCAGGGCGTCAGCCTGCGTTCGCTGGTGGCGCGCACGCGGAACAGCTGGCATGCGCGTAAAGGGGAATATGACTTCTCGCACGAGGTCAAAGAGGCGATGTCCGGCTGTCTGGCCTGCAAAGCCTGTTCGACCCAGTGCCCGATCAAAATCGATGTGCCCGAGTTCCGTTCGCGCTTCCTGCAGCTGTATCACAGCCGCTACCTGCGCCCGGTACGCGACCATCTGGTGGCCTCGGTCGAATCCTATGCGCCGCTGATGGCGCAGGCGCCGAAGACTTTTAACTTTTTTATTAACCAGCCGTGGCTGAAAAAGCTGTCGGAGAAGCACATCGGGATGGTTGATCTGCCGTTGCTTTCGGCGCCGTCGCTGAAGCAGCAGATGGCCGGCCACCGCTCCGCCAACATGACCCTTGAGCAGCTCGAAACGCTGAGCGACGAACAAAAAGCGAAGATGGTGCTGGTGGTGCAGGATCCCTTCACCAGCTATTACGACGCCCAGGTGGTGGCTGACTTTATTCGCCTCGTCGAAGCGTTAGGCTATCAGCCGGTGCTGCTGCCGTTCTCTCCGAACGGTAAGGCGCAGCATATTAAAGGATTCCTCACCCGCTTTGCGCGCACCGCGCAGAAGACAGCAGACTTCCTCAATCGCGTGGCGCAGCTTGGCATGCCGCTGGTCGGCGTCGACCCGGCGCTGGTGCTCTGCTACCGCGATGAGTATAAGCAAACCCTTGGCGACAAGCGCGGCGATTTCCAGGTGCTGTTAGTCCATGAGTGGTTGCCGAAGGCGTTGACGACCGCCGCCCGTCCCGAACAGGGAGGCGAGCCCTGGTACCTGTTCGGTCACTGTACGGAAGTGACCGCGCTACCGGCGGCGACAAAACAGTGGGCAGAGATTTTTGCCCACTTTGGCGCGAAACTGGAAAACGTCAGCGTTGGGTGTTGCGGGATGGCAGGGACCTATGGCCATGAAGTGAAAAACCATGCCAACTCGCTGGCCATTTACGCGCTCTCCTGGCAGCAGGCGATGCAGCGGCTGCCGCGTAACCGCTGTCTGGTGACGGGCTACTCCTGCCGCAGTCAGGTGAAGCGCATTGAAGGCAGCGGCGTTCGCCATCCGCTGCAGGCGTTACTGGAGATAATAGGATGATTTGGAAACGTCAGGCCACGCTGGAGCAGCTCAACCGGCTCGGTGAGGGAAACATGGTAGGGCTGCTCGATATTCGCTTTGAGACCTTTACCGACGATACGCTGGAGGCCACGATGCCGGTGGATAGCCGTACGCAGCAGCCGTTTGGCCTGCTGCACGGCGGGGCCTCGGTGGTGCTGGCGGAGACCCTGGGGTCGGTAGCGGGTTATCTGTGCAGCGAAGGCGAACAGAAGGTGGTGGGGCTGGAGGTTAACGCCAACCACATTCGTTCGGCGCGCGGGGGCCGGGTGCGGGGGGTCTGTAAAGCGCTGCATGTCGGCACTCGTCATCAGGTCTGGCAAATCGAAATCTTCGACGAACAGTCGCGATTATGCTGTTCATCGCGGCTAACCACCGCAGTAATATAAGCCATGACCGGGAGGCGAATAGCCTCCCTTTTTTCAGGGTAATAAACGGTAACGGGTTTGTCAGGACCAGAGATTTTGTCGCACGGACCACCCTGCAGCGGCAAGGAATTATCTAATAAATATATTATTGCCGATCCACTCGCGTTATATATGCTACTCTTTTCAATACTAAATGCTTAAAGGTAACAAGAGGACGGTTAACCATGGGTATTCTTTCCTGGATCATTTTTGGACTTATTGCCGGTATTTTAGCCAAGTGGATTATGCCGGGGAAAGACGGCGGCGGGTTTATTGTGACCGTTATTCTGGGGATCATCGGCGCCGTGGTTGGCGGCTGGATCAGTACCCTGTTTGGTTTTGGCAAGGTCGACGGGTTTAATTTCGGCAGCTTTGTGGTCGCGGTAATCGGCGCGCTGGTCGTGCTGTTTATCTACCGGAAAGTGCGCAGTTAAATCTCTGCCATTCTGTTTCATTCTCGTTAACAAAGCTGCCGCGATAAGCGGCAGCTTTTTTTATTGCAGTGCCCAGGTCAGGCGACCCGCGCAAGGGCTATTGCCCGTCGGCATCCCCGGTAACGGGCACCACCTCAACGTGAACTTCGTAGTGCTTCGCCGGGCTGGCCGGGATCAGCGCGGTCAGTTTGTTAATGGTTTCTGCCGGCGTATCGGTCGCTACCGTGGCCGAAAACAGCACCGGTCTGTGCGGCGGAAGCTGCGGCGGGAACGGCGGCAGGGGGCCACGGCCCATCTCCAGCGGGGGGCGGGCCCCGTTATCAACGGCGGGCGCCGGGACGTCGGTTTTATCGGCCGCAAAGGCGCTGGCGGCGGCAACCGCGGCGATGGCGAACAGGGCAGTCAAAGCTTTTTTCATCTGGTATTCCTCGATTAGCAAGTACCAAAAGAGTAGAGGGCGGCGGCAGGCGGGACAATCCCATGCGACGCGAATCCTCTGAATCTCCTTTTTTCTTCGCGAATGTGAAGGTCAGATGAGAGCTTGTGTCATTGGGGAAGCATTTTAGTTCAGCAGTACGCTCATAATCAGCAGCACGGCCATGCACATCGACATAATACTGATATCAACAATCATTCTTTACGACAAAAGCTCCAGCAAACGGGTACGGCACGGCGGCGACGTCAAAGCACGTATTATAGTGGTTAAAGATTGTACCCTGGCATATATTCACTGGACAAATGATTATTCGCCAGACGTTGCCTGAGTTGCCCGCGCCTGACCATAGCGCCATGACCACGACCGGTTCCACACCTTGCAACCAGCGCTCAGCGGAGCAACATGAGGATGGCTCATGTTGCAATGAATTTAAGTCGCTTTCCCTCCACCGCCGACTCTGGCAAAAATAGACTCATTAACGAATCAACAACATTTATCGGTTGAAGCGCGCCAGGCCTGACCCCGCGTTGCTTGTGGAATGGCAATCTGCTCATTCAGCTTCATACCCAACACCAGAATGGACAATCGCCATGACTAACGAATTTACCTATACGATTAAGCGCAGTCGTTTTGATGAAAACTATAACCCCGCGGAAAATACGCGTATTACCACCAACTTTGCCAATTTAGCCAGAGGGGAGAACCGTCAGGAAAATCTGCGCAATACGTTAATCATGATGAATAACCGGTTTAATACCCTGGCGCACTGGGATAATCCTCATAACGATCGCTATGCGGTGGAACTGGATATTATTTCTGTCGAGATGAATATTGCTCAGAATGGCGCCAGCTTCCCGGTGATAGAGATCCTGCAAACGCATATTGTCGATAAAAAGAGCGGAGAGCGCCATGCCGGTATCGCCGGTAATAACTTCTCCTCCTATGTGCGGGATTATGATTTTAGCGTGCTGCTGCTGGAACATAATAAAAACCGGGGTAGCTTTAGCGTGCCCGATAACTTTGGCGAGCTGCATGGCAATATCTTTAAGGATTTCGTGCAATCCAGCGCCTATAAGGCCAGCTTCAGCAAGGCGCCGGTGATTTGCCTGAGCGTCTCCAGCAAAGATGTTTACCGGCGTACCGGTAATGAACATCCGGTCCTCGGCATTGAATATGCTCAGGATGGCGTGTCGCTGACGGAGCGCTATTTCAGCAAAATGGGCCTGCAGGTGCGCTATTTTATGCCGAAGCACAGTGTCGCGCCGTTAGCCTTTTATTTTACCGGCGATCTGCTCAGCGATTACACCAGCCTGGAGCTGATCGCGACCATCAGCACGATGGAGACGTTCCAGAAAATATACCGCCCGGAGATCTACAATGCCAATTCCTCGGCGGGGCAATACTATCAACCCAATCTCAACCACCTGGATCATTCATTAACAAAAATTGTTTATGACCGGGAAGAGCGCAGCCTGTTGGCGATAGAGCAGGGTAAATTTACACAACAACATTTTATCAACCCGCACAAGACGTTGCTTGAGCAATGGTCTGCTAACTTCGCGCTTTGCTAAACCAAAATAAAAGGCTACTTATTATGAAAACATGGCTTCCGACATCGACCGCCGGCAGTTTACCGAAACCGTCCTGGCTGGCGCAGCCAGAGACCCTGTGGTCGCCCTGGAAACTGTCCAGCGAGGAATTACTGGCCGGCAAGCGCGATGCCCTGCGTTTGTCCCTCGACGACCAGCTGCGTGCCGGGATCGATATTGTCAGCGACGGCGAGCAAACGCGGCAGCACTTTGTCACCACCTTTATTGAGCACCTCAGCGGCGTTGATTTTGCCAAACGCGAGATCGTGAAAATTCGTAACCGCTATGAGGCCAGTGTTCCAACCGTGGTGGGCGCCGTGGAGCGCCAGAAACCGGTCTTCGTGGAGGACGCGCGCTATCTGCGTCAGCTCACCAGCCAGCCGATCAAATGGGCGCTGCCAGGCCCAATGACCATGATCGACACGCTGTATGACAACCACTATAAAAGCCGGGAAAAGCTGGCCTGGGAGTTCGCCAAAATCCTTAATCAGGAAGCGAAAGAGTTAGAGGCCGCCGGAGTCGATATTATTCAGTTCGATGAGCCGGCCTTCAACGTCTTCTTTGATGAAGTCAACGACTGGGGGATCGCCGCCTTAGAAAGAGCGACCGAAGGGCTGAAGTGTGAAACGGCGGTGCATATCTGCTACGGCTACGGCATCAAGGCGAATACCGACTGGAAAAAAACGCTGGGTTCTGAGTGGCGACAGTATGAGGAGGCCTTCCCGCAGCTGCAGAAATCCTCCCTCGATATTATCTCTCTCGAGTGCCACAACTCGCGGGTGCCGATGGATCTGCTGGAACTGATCCGCGGTAAAAAGGTGATGGTCGGGGCGATCGATGTCGCCAGTCATGCTATCGAAACCCCGGAAGAGGTGGCTGAAACCCTGCGCAAGGCGCTGGCGTTCGTCGATGCCGACAAACTCTACCCGTCCACCAACTGCGGTATGGCGCCGCTGCCGCGCCATGTCGCGACCGGCAAACTGCATGCCCTGAGCGCCGGCGCCGAAATCGTTCGCCGCGAGCTGGCGGCAAAGTAAGGCGGGGCGCATTCCCGTTATCTTCCCCTGGCGGTGTCACTCATCGCCGGTTCACCTCCTGAGCGGGCTGTTGCCCGCTCAGCGTCATGTTGCCGCCAGTGGGCGGCAGATCGTCCGCAGGGCCACGGCACTGCACAGTGGAAACAGCGCCAGCAGGAGCCAGGGATAAACCGCCTGCGACGAGGGGGTGAGCGCCTGGTCAAGCAAATGACCGAGCAGCAAATTCCCGGCTAACACCGCGAACCCCCCCGCGGTGGCGAGCGCCCCGTAGTGGGCGCCCAGCGTCGACTCCTCAGCGAACAGCGGGATCAGATCCTTGGCTGAGGGCACCAGCAGCATCTGGCCGAGGGTGAGCAGCGTGACAAAGCAGGCCGACGGTACTAATCGCAACCAGCCTTCGGCGGGCGGGGTGGCGGCAAATAACGCCACGCTGACAAAAGAAGCCGACAGCAGCAGAAAGCCCACCGGCAGGATGCGCACGGCGCCAATTCGTCGGGCGAAGCGGGCGAGAGGGAGCTGCAGGGTGATAATCAACAGCGAGGCCAGCATAAAGAGCGGCGCCAGATCCTGCTCACGACCGCCGGAACGTTGGATCTCCACCGGCAGGGCGAGGTACAGCTGGTTGTAGCTCAACAGCCAGGAGCTGTAGGCGAGAATAAACGCGACAAAGCGCGGCTGGCGCAAAGGCATCCACCATGGGACTCGTCTGCGCGTTGTTGTCGTGTGCCCGTCGGCGGGCAGACAGAAAAAGAGCACCAGCAGCGCCAGGAGAAAGATTCCCGCGCCGGCGAGGGCGATATGCCGAAAGCCGATCCCGCTCAGCAGCCCTCCGGCCACCGGGCCGATAACCGCCCCCAGCTCACCGCACACCGCAAACAGCGCAAACCACTCGGCGCGGCTGCGTTTCCCGTTGGCCTGGCTGTGGGTACCGGTCCGCGCCAGCAGGGCCTCGATCGACGGGGAAAACAGAGCGCCGCCGACGCCGGTCAGGCAGGCGCCGAGGATAATGGGCCACAGCGACGTAGCGCACGCCAGCAGCAGATAACCGGCGACGCGAACGACGCAGCCGGCGAGGATGATGGCCTTAGCGCCATAGCGGTCGGCCAGCGTCCCGCCGATGATAAACATGCCCTGCTGAGAGAAGGTGCGCAGCCCGAGGATCAGGCCGATAAGTCCCCCCGAGAGCAGCATGTCGTCGCGCAGGAAGAGGGCGAGGAAAGGAACGACCGCGTAAAAGCCAATATTAAAAACGAACTGACTTCCCAGTAACACGGGAGGCCAGAGGGTTGCCGCAGGGCGCAGGGAGAAGAGAGGCATATCCGCCCAACCTAAACGATGAAATGAATGTGTTTTTTACCGTGGTAAGGGGAGATCTCGATTTTGGTTTTCACCCGGAAAACGTCCCACAGCAGCGCTTCGGACAAAATCTCCTCCGGCGTCCCGCTGGCGAGGATCTGCCCCTGCTGCATCACGATCAGCGAATCGCAGAACATCGCGGCATGGTTCAGATCGTGAATGGCCACAATGCTGGTCACCGGCAGCTCGCTGATCAACTGCATTAACTGCATCTGATGGTGTATATCCAGATGGTTGGTAGGCTCATCCAGCAGGATTTCGCTCGGGCTCTGCGCCAGCGCGCGGGCGATATGCACCCGCTGCCGCTCGCCGCCGGAGAGGCTTAACCATCCCTGCTCGCTTTTTTCCAGCATCGCCACCCGCTGCAGCGCGGCGGTGATCGCCTCGTCATCCTGAGCGCTCCAGTTTGAAAACGGGGAGTGGTGGGGTATGCGCCCCAGGCGCACGACGTCGCGCACCCGCATATTGGCCTCGGTCATGCCGTGTTGCTCGACGAAAGCCACGCGGCGGGCGAGCTGCTTTTTCGCCATCCGGGTGATGTCCTGGCCGTCGAGGGTGACGCGACCCGCATCCGGGCGGCGCAGGCCCGCCAGAACGCGCAGCAGCGAGGATTTGCCGCAGCCGTTGGGCCCCAGCAGTCCGACCGTTTCGCCGCGCGACACCCGCAGCGAGACATTATTGACGATGACCTTTTTGCCTGCCTTCCAGGTGATATTTTCAGCGCAAATACTCATCACTTATTCCTTGAGCGGTAGATAATCACGGCAAAGAAAGGCACCCCAACCAGGGCGGTTACCACCCCAACGGGCAGACTCTGCGGGGCAATCAGCAGGCGCGACGCAATGTCCGCCAGTACCATCAATATCGCCCCTGCCAGCGCGCTGGCGATCAGCAACGTCCGGTGTAGCGGGCCAAAGAAGAAGCGCATCACGTGCGGCACCACCAGGCCGACAAAGCCGATCGAGCCGGCCATACTGACGATGGTGGCGGTGATCAGCGCCGCGGTGGTGAAGAGGATCAGGCGTACCTGTGGCACGGCAATCCCCAGCGAGGCGGCGGCATCATCGCCGAAGGTGAATGCATCCAGCGCCCGGGCATACCACAGGCAGACCGCCAGGCCCGCGAGCACCACCACGATGACCAACTGGAATTCGGGCCAGCGGACGCCGCTGAAGCTGCCCAGCAGCCAGAACATCACATCGCGCGCCTGCTGCGCGCTGGCGGAGGTGCTGATGGTGTAAGCCGTGATGGCGTTAAATAACTGCGATGCGGCAACGCCCGCCAGAATCGTACGCTCATTGCCGCCGCGCGCGCCGTTAGTCAGCAAGGCGACAAAGGCGAAGGCAGCGAAGGCCCCGGCAAAGGCGCCTGCCGAGAGGGAAATCGCGCCAGCGCCAAGGCCCAACACCACGATCGACACCGCGCCGGTGGAGGCTCCGGCGGAGACGCCGAGGACGTAGGGTTCCGCGAGGGCATTTTTCAGCAGGCTTTGCAGCACGACGCCGCAGATAGCGAGGCCTGCGCCGCAGCAGGCGGCGACCAGCGCGCGGCTGAGGCGGAAATCCCAGATAACGCTCTCATAGATACGGTTGAGAGGCTCAGCGGTTAAGCCGGTTCTGTTGCTGATAGCGTAAAAAACATTCTGCAGCGGGATGGCCAGCTCGCCGACGCTGACGCCCACCGCTATCACCAGCGCCAGCACGATCACGGCCAGTAAACACCAGCCGGTGAGCAGCATGCTGCGGCGTGTCTGAAGCACGGCGACGCTCATCAGTTCAGCCCCATTTTTCTCAGCTGTTCGCCCACCTGTTCCGCGCCATAAAGCGTGCGGATGGTCGGATTCATCGCCTGACCGTCCATGACCACGATATGGCCTTTTTTCACGGCCTCCAGCTGGCTGACGGCGGGATCGCTTTTGAGGAATTTGATCTTCTCCTCGGCCTTATCCAGCGCCCAGCGGTTACGATCCAGGCTGGAGACCACGATCACATCCGGGTTGGCGGCAATGATGCTCTCCCAGCTCACCGTGGGCCACTCGGTCTCGGAGGTTATCGCATTATGGCCGCCCAGCACGCTGGCGATAAAACCGGAGGCGCTGTTTTTGCCGCCAACATAGGCATCGGCTGAAGGTGAGGCGCTGGAGAACCAGAAGACGAAGGAGAGATCCTTTTTGCTTTTACCAAACTCCTGGCGCAGGTCGGCTTCACGTTTTTTGAAATCGGCAATCAGCGCCTGACCACGATCTTCGACGTTGAAAATGCGGGCAAAATCGCTAATTTCCTGATACAGCCAGGTCATATCCCACAGCTTTTGCCGGCTGCCATACATATCGCCGGTGGCCTTTTTGGTGGCGCACATCCCCGGTGAGACGTAGCTGTTTACGCCGACGGTAGCGAGATCTTCACGCTTAGCGACTTTGCTTTCCGGCCCCAGTAGCAGAGGTAACTGGGCGGGAACGAAATCGGGATTTTGCGCCAGCACGGATTCCAGGCTCGGAATTTCCACCGTCAGGGTTTTAATCTTCGCGTTTTGCTCAGCCAGCTGCGGTAAAACGCTGGTCGGCCAGAAGGCGCTGGCGACCACCTGCTTTTGCAGCCCGAGCAGCAGCAGAATTTCGACCGTATTTTGCCCCAGCGCGACCACGCGCTCCGGCGGCCGGGTGAAGGTCTCCTGATAGCCACAGTTTTCAATCGTCAGGGGGTAGGTTGTTGCCAGCGCGGAACTGACGGCGGTGAACATCAAGCCTAACGCGCAGAGGACCTTCTTCATTAAACGCTATCCTTGTAAACAGGCGAGTGGATGACCAGCAAATGGGAGTAATGCAAATGAAACTCATTATTGGGGCGGGGTTTTATACAATGCCATATTTACAGTGTCAATGAGTGACTATTTCGGCAGGCAATGAAATGCCCGCGCGATGGGGCGGATCAGCTCGCCAGTGGGCCACGAATATACGCCTGCAACCCCTGGGCGAGAAAATCAAATACCCGCTTACAGGCTGGGCTGTGGCGCAGATCCTCATGCATTACCAGCCAGGTATCGAGATTCAGGGAAAAGTCGGCCGCCAGCACTCGCTGCAGGGGAATAATGCCATCCGCAAGGGGCACCTGGCAGATGCCGATCCCCGCCCCGGCGCGGATCAGGCTCAACTGGGCGAGGTCGCTATCGGTCCGCATCGCGAACGCTTCGCGCTGAAATCGGGGGTAAGCCTGCAGGGCCCGGCGAACAAGTGGGGTGGCGCTATCGAAACCAATCAGCGCGTGGCTGGCCAGATCGTCGAGGGTTGCGGGCAGCCCCTGGCGCGTCAGGTAGGCGGCGGTGGCATGTAACCCAAGCTCGATCCTGCCGAGACGGCGGGCGATAAGCTGCTCCTGCTGCGGGGCGACCATCCGCACCGCAATATCCGCCTCCCGGTGAAGCAGATCCTGAAACCGATTGGAGAGCATCAGTTCGATGACGATATTCGGGCACGCCTGCCTGAGCCGGGCAACCAGCGGCGGCAACACCTCGGCGCCGACCACCTCGCTGGCTGCCACCCGCACCACGCCACGCAGATCGGTTTTGTCGCGACTGAAGTTGGCCGCCGTGCGTTCCAGCGCCCGGGCGGTATTGTCCATCGCCTCGGCGTGCACCCGCAGCGCCAGCGCCGCGTCGGTCGCCAGCAGGCCGGTCTGCGAGCGGGTAAATAAGGCCTGGCCGAGCGCGGCCTCCAGCCCGGCAATATGGCGCCCCGCCGTCGGCTGGGTGATGTTCAGGGTGCGCGATGCGCCCGATAAGGAACCTTCCTGCAGGACGGCGAGAAAGGTTCGGTACCACTCCCAGTGAATAGAGGTATTCATACAAAAATGTATAGCTGCTCGATGATGGTATGCAATTTCATTTGATATGAGCGGCAGGTAGGCTGTCAAGCATCCATTAGCGAACGGGGAAAGAGGATGAACAGCAGCGGCAAGGTACTTATTCTGGGAGCAAGCGGGGGCATTGGCGGGGAAGTGGCGCGCCGGCTGGTGGCGGACAACTGGCAGGTTCGGGCGCTGAAGCGCGGCGCTCAGATTCGCGGTCCCGCAGATGGCATGCAGTGGATAGCCGGCGACGCGCTGAATGCCGGGCAGGTTGCGGCGGCGGCTGCCGGTTGCGACGTTATCGTCCATGCGGTCAATCCGCCGGGCTACCGGCACTGGCGGCAGCAGGTACTGCCCATGCTGCACAACACCCTGCAGGCCGCCGAACAACAGCGGGCGTTAGTTGTCCTGCCCGGCACGGTCTATAACTATGGACCGGATGCCTTTCCGCTGATTGCTGAAGAGGCCGCACAACAGCCAGTGACCCGCAAAGGTGCCATCCGGGTGGAGATGGAGCTGGCGCTGGAGGATTACGTGCAGCGCGGTGGCCGGGCGTTGATTGTTCGGGCGGGCGATTTTTTTGGTCCACGCGCCGGAAATAACTGGTTTTCTCAGGGGCTGGTCAAGCCTGGTCAGCTTCCCCGCGTCATTAGCCGCCCGGGGGCGATCGGCGTCGGGCATCAGTGGGCTTATCTGCCCGACGTCGCCGACACCATCGCCGCGCTGCTGGCCCGCAGGCATGAGCTTGAGCCGTTTGCTCGCTTTCATATGCAGGGCCACTGGGACCCGGACGGCCGCGAAATGAGTCAGGCGATCCAGCGGGTGGTCGCCCGCTATGGCGGCCGAGCGGCAGTGAAGTCTTTTCCCTGGTGGCTGGTAAAGCTGGCGGCGCCCTTCAACGCCACCCTGCGCGAAATGGTCGAGATGCACTATCTTTGGCGTCTGCCGGTACGCCTGCGCAACGATAAACTGGTTGATTTTTTAGGCGCGGAGCCGCATACCCCACTCGACAGCGCGGTGCTTCAGACGCTGCAAGGCCTGGGTTGTCTGCCCGCCGGCGCGATAAACACCGAGGTGCGCGAGGCGTGACGCGGCGAGAGGTTCACAGAACGGACGTTATTGTGACCAAATCATAATAACGTCACTCGTTGTCAAACGATAGCGATCGCATTAAGCTAAACGGATGACGAAAAATACCCCCACCCCTGCAAGCCGTGGTCCCCATGACCACAGCGTTCGGGACCAGATTCTTGACGCGGCCATGGCGCACTTTAGTCGCTATGGCTATGAGAAAACGACGGTCACCGATCTCGCCAAAGCGATAGGCTTTTCCAAAGCCTATATCTATAAATTCTTTGACTCCAAGCAGGCGATTGGCGAGGCGATTTGCGCCAGCCGGCTGGAGAAGATCATGGTGGCCGTCAGCGCGGCTATCGCCGATGCGCCGTCCGCCAGCGAGAAACTGCGCCGCCTGTTCCGGGCACTGACCGAGGCCGGCAGTGAACTGTTTTTCGAGGATCGCAAACTGTACGACATCGCCGCCGTCGCGGCGCGCGATAAATGGCCCTCAACGGAACAGTATGCCGGTCATCTGCAGCAGCTGATTGGTCAAATCCTTGTCGAAGGCCGCCAGGCGGGTGAGTTCGAGCGCAAAACCCCGCTGGATGAGGCAACCCTGGCGGTCTATATGGTGATGTGTCCTTTCATCAACCCGGTGCAGTTGCAATACAATCTCGACACCGCGCCCACCGCGGCGGTGCTGCTTGCCTCCCTGATCCTGAGAAGTCTCTCCCCCTGATTAGTGACTATTGACTTTATTGGTCACTAGTCTGAGAATGCGGTCACTGTCCGGTCTTTTCATTAAGGTGACCCATGCTCAGGCTCAATGCCGTCCATCTTGCCGTCTGCCTCCTGCCGCTGGCCCTCGCGGGCTGCGGCGAACCTGCCGATTATGACGATCCCCGCACCCGGCCGCCGCTGGTCCGGGTGGCGACCGTCGAGCGCGCGGAGGCCAGCTCGCGGGCCTTTACCGGCGTGGTGGTCGCTCGTACCCAAAGCGATCTCGGCTTCCGGGTATCGGGAAAAATCCTTGCCCGGCTGGTGGAGACCGGGCAGAGCGTCAAGCGCGGTCAACTGCTGCTGCGTCTGGATCCGGCTGATTTAACCTTGCAGGCGCAGTCTCAACAGCGGGCCGTGGATGCCGCGCGGGCGCGAGCCAAAAAGGCGACCAACGATCTGGCCCGCTATCGCGGCCTGGTGGCGAGCGGCGCCGTCTCGGCCGCGGAATTCGACCAGGTTAACGCAGCGGCAGAGGCGGCGAGAGCCGACCTCAGCGCGGCCCAGGCGCAGGCCAATGTGGCGCAAAACGCCACCGGCTATGCCGGACTGCTGGCGGACGCTGACGGCGTGGTGGTGGAAACGCTTGCCGAACCGGGGCAGGTGGTCAGCGCCGGACAGGTGGTGATCCGCCTGGCGCGGGCGGGGCAGCGCGAAGCGCGGGTGCAGCTTCCGGAGACGCTGCGCCCGGCGGTCGGCAGCGAGGCGCTGGCGACACGCTATGGCAGCGAATCTCAGCCGGTCACGGCGACCCTGCGACTGCTTTCGGACGCGGCTGACGCCACCACCCGCACCTTTGAAGCGCGCTATGTGCTGAACGGGGCGCTGGCGAATGCGCCGCTGGGGTCTACCGTGACCCTGCGTATCGGCAGCGACCAGGCGCCAGGCCAGGTGCTGGAGGTGCCCCTGGCGTCGGTCTACGATCCGGGCAACGGCCCTGGCGTCTGGCGCATTGCCTCCCGTCCGGCCACCGTCTCCTGGCAACCGGTAACTGTGCTCGGCCTGAATGATGAAACGGCGCGGGTGACCGGCCCGTTGAAGCCCGGCGAGCCCATCGTCGCCCTGGGCGCCCATCTTCTGCACCAGGGCGAGGCGGTGCGTCTGGCGGAACGACGCGAGCATAATGCCGCCGGGAGCCAGCCATGAGCGCCGGGCGTTTTAATCTCTCCGCGCTGGCCGTCCGCGAGCGGTCGGTGACCCTGTTTTTAATTATCCTCATCTCCGTCGCCGGGCTGGTGGCGTTCTTCGGACTCGGGCGGGCGGAAGATCCGCCCTTCACGGTCAAGCAAATGACGGTCATTACCGTCTGGCCCGGCGCCACCGCGCAGGAGATGCAGGATCAGGTCGCCGAGCCGCTGGAAAAACGGCTCCAGGAGCTGAAGTGGTACGATCGCACGGAGACCTATACCCGCCCTGGCATGGCGTTGATCACCTTGTCGCTGCAGGATCAGACCCCGCCGTCCGAGGTGCCGGAGCAGTTTTATCAGGCGCGCAAAAAGCTCGGGGATGAGGCGAAAAACCTGCCTGCCGGCGTCTCCGGCCCGATGATGAATGACGAATTCGCCGATGTCACCTTTGCCCTCTTTGCTCTGAAAGCGCGGGGAGAGCCGCCGCGGCAGCTGGTGCGTGACGCTGAAGCCCTGCGCCAGCAGCTGCTACATGTACCCGGGGTGAAAAAAGTGAATATCCTCGGCGAACAGGCGGAGCGCATTTATCTCTCCTTTTCTCATGATCGTCTCGCCACCCTGGGCCTTTCGCCAGAGGCGATTTTTGCCGCGCTGAACAGCCAGAATGTGCTGACCGCCGCCGGGGCCATTGAGACCCGGGGCGGGCAGATCTTTATCCGCCTCGACGGGGCGTTCGACCGCCTGCAGCAGATCCGCGACACGCCGATTATTGCCGGGGGCAGAACGCTGAAACTGGCCGATGTCGCCACGGTTGAGCGAGGGTATGAAGATCCCGCGACCTTCCTGATCCGCAATCAGGGCGAACCGGCGCTGCTGCTGGGGGTGGTGATGCGCGAGGGCTGGAATGGTCTGGCGCTGGGGAAAGCGCTGGACGCCGAAACGGCCAGCATCAATCAGAGCCTGCCGCTCGGCATGTCGTTGACCAAGGTGACCGATCAGTCGGTGAATATCAGCGCCGCGGTCGATGAGTTCATGATCAAATTCTTTGTCGCCCTGCTGGTGGTGATGGCGGTGTGCTTTGTCAGCATGGGGTGGCGCGTGGGCGTGGTGGTCGCGGCGGCGGTGCCTTTAACTCTGGCCGTGGTGTTTGTGGTGATGGAGGCGACCGGCAAAAACTTCGACCGTATCACTCTCGGCTCGCTGATCCTCGCCCTGGGCCTGCTGGTGGATGATGCCATCATTGCCATCGAAATGATGGTGGTCAAAATGGAGGAGGGGTACGACCGCCTCAAAGCCTCCGCCTATGCCTGGAGCCATACCGCGGCGCCCATGCTGGCCGGTACCCTGGTAACGGCCGTAGGCTTTATGCCCAATGGATTTGCGCAGTCCACCGCCGGGGAGTACGCCAGCAACGTGTTCTGGATCGTCGGTATCGCGCTGATTGCCTCCTGGATTGTGGCGGTGATTTTTACCCCCTGGCTGGGGGTGCACCTGTTGCCGGACAGAAAGCCTGCGACGGCAGGTCACGCCGCGCTGTATGACACCCCGCGCTATCAGCGTTTCCGTCGGCTGCTGACCCGGGTTATCGCCCGCAAATGGCGCGTGGCCGCCAGCGTGGTGGTGCTGTTTATGGTGGCGATACTGGGAATGAGCGTGGTGAAAAAGCAGTTTTTCCCCACCTCCGATCGTCCGGAAGTACTGGTTGAAGTACAGATGCCTTACGGGTCGTCGATTATCCAGACCAGCGCCGCGACGGCGAAAATTGAGCACTGGCTGCAGCAGCAGTCGGAGGCGAAGATTGTCACCAGCTATATCGGCCAGGGCGCGCCGCGCTTTTACCTGGCGATGGCCCCGGAGTTGCCCGATCCCTCCTTTGCCAAACTGGTGGTGTTGACCGACGGTCAGGACGCCCGCGAGGCGCTCAAGCGGCGGCTGCGGGAGGCGGTGGCCAATGGCCTGGCGCCGGAAGCGCGGGTGCGCGTCACTCAGCTGGTCTTTGGCCCTTATTCGCCCTATCCGGTTGCCTGGCGGGTGATGGGGCCCGATCCGCACACCTTGCTCGACATCGCCGAACGGGTTAAATCGGTGCTGCAGGCCAGTCCGCTGATGCGCACCGTCAATAGCGACTGGGGTTCGCGGGTGCCGGTGATGCATTTCAGCCTCAATCAGGACCGGCTGCAGGCGAGCGGACTCAGCTCCCAGTCCGTCGCCCAGCAGCTGCAGTTCCTGCTGTCAGGGATCCCCATCACCACTGTTCGGGAAGATATTCGCGCCGTGCAGGTCATCGGCCGCGCGGCGGGCGATATCCGTCTGGATCCGGCGAAAATCGCCGACTTCACTCTGGTGGGCAGCGGCGGGCAGCGGGTTCCCTTGTCACAGATTGGCGACGTGTCGATCAGAATGGAGGACCCGCTGCTTCGCCGTCGCGATCGCACGCCGACCATCACCGTCCGCGGAGATGTCGCGGATAACCTGCAGCCGCCGGATGTCTCCACCGCGCTGATGAAATCGCTGCAGCCCATTATCGACTCGCTGCCGCCGGGGTATCGCATCGAGACGGCGGGGTCGATCGAGGAGTCAAGCAAAGCCACGCGGGCGATGGTGCCGTTATTTCCCATCATGATCGCCCTCACGCTGCTGATCATTATCCTGCAGGTGCGTTCGCTGTCGGCGATGGTCATGGTTTTCCTGACCGCGCCGCTGGGGCTGATTGGCGTGGTGCCGACGCTGCTGCTGTTCAATCAGCCGTTTGGCATCAATGCTCTTGTGGGCCTGATCGCCCTGTCGGGGATCCTGATGCGCAATACGCTGATCCTGATTGGCCAAATCCACCATAACGAACAGGCAGGGCTCGATCCGTTCCACGCGGTGGTGGAGGCGACAGTACAGCGCGCCCGCCCGGTTCTGCTGACCGCGCTGGCGGCGATCCTGGCGTTCATTCCGCTCACCCATTCGGTCTTCTGGGGAACGCTCGCCTATACGCTGATTGGCGGGACGCTGGGGGGAACCATCATGACCCTTATTTTCCTGCCGGCCATGTACGCGATCTGGTTCCGCATCCGACCTCAGCCCCCGGCTGACGCAGTGCAACACCCGGCGCTGCACCCGCAGGGGTAATTCCCTCTTGCCGGACCTGGCCGATAAACGCGGTCAGGCCCGGCCCTGGGCAGCGTCAGGCGGGTAAGGATACCGGCACCGCATGAGTGCGATGTTGATCCTGTTCGAGACGGTCAAGGCAATCGAGGCTGATGGCCGATGGCGAGGTCGCGCCGGTGAGGGTCATGGTGACCTTCATATCCTCGGCAAATAAGCGCAGCAGATGCGCCACGCCCGCTTCGCCCGCCGCGGCCAGGGCATAAATATAGGCCCGCCCGAGCAGCACGCCCTTCGCGCCGAGGGCCAGCAGGCGAATGACGTCCACGCCGGAGCGCACTCCGGAATCAGCAAGCACCGTCAGATCGTCGCCGACCGCATCCACCACCCTTGGTAGCGCCCGGGCAGTGGGGATGGCGCCATCGAGCTGTCTGCCGCCATGATTCGACACCACAATGCCATCGGCGCCGAGGCGCACGGCATTGCGCGCATCGTCGGCATCGAGGATCCCTTTGATGATTAATTTCCCTTGCCAGCTGTCGCGGATCCACTCCAGATCGTGCCAGGCGATGGACGGGTCGAAGTTGTTGCTGATGAACCCCATGTAGTCGTCCATGGTCATTTTGTGGCCGGTGTAGGCTTCGATATTACCGAACGACAGGGGCCTGCCCGCCAGCCCGACGCTCATTGCCCAGCGTGGATGAGTACAGGCCTGGAGATACTGTCGCAGGGTGGCGTGCGGCCCGGACATGCCTGATCGATTATCCCGATACCGCGAGCCGGGGATCGGCATATCGACGGTGAATACCAGGGTTTTCATGCCGGCGGCCCACGCGCGCTCCAGCGCATTACGCATGTAGCCGCGATCTTTCAGCACGTACAGCTGGGACCAGAGTGCGCCGCTGGCCTGGCTCGCCACCTCTTCAATGGAGCAGACCGACACCGTGGACAGGGTGTACGGGATCCCGGCGTGGGAGGCGGCGCGGGCCGCCTGAACTTCGCCGCGGCGGGCGTACATCCCGGTGGCGCCGACCGGCCCCAGCGCCACGGGCATCGCCCATGAAGCATCAAGGATCGTGGTGGCCAGCGTCGGTTCGCCCGCCCCGCACAGCACGCGCTGGCGAAGGGCTACCGAGGCAAGCTCGGTGGCGTTGGCGTTCATGGTATTTTCCGCCACCGCGCCACCGTCAATATAATCAAAAAGGAAGCGGGGCAGACGGCGACGAGCGGCTTCGCGATAATCGCTGGGGGCTGAAACAATCATTATTATGTCCTTATGTCTTTTAACCTAAGTGGATGTTCTGCAGGCAAAAAAACTATAGGCTTCTAAAAACCGGTGGGGAAATGAAATATTAGCATCCCAGCTATTCCCTGCTGGAATAATCTGGTTTTATCGCTGAGGCTGTTATTTCCTTTTATTACTCTTCGGCGCGCGCGTTATTTTTATTTATTTCCGCGCAACGTGAAGCTGGCAAAATAAAGACCCGGTATGAGGCGACAGCGCTTTGCGCCATCGCCACCAGGGGGAAGGAGAGGTCAGCGCGGCGCCTGCGTTTTCCGGGGGGTGTAAAGAAGATGAATTTGAAATTGAGCTGGTGGTATCTTTTGCTAGCCTTTCTCTGGAGGACAGACGGAGCGACACCATGAAAGATAAAGATGAACAAACGGCATTGATTGGCATGGCCATCGGCGCGGCGGTCATTAGCTTAGTGGCTACACAGAAGCAGATTAATCAGGGGAGTATCGTGGATGAACTGGTGAGACTGGGCAGACAGAAGGGGGACGGGGTGGAAGATGAGGTTTTTGTTCAGGCCGCCCGCCTGGTCAGAAAAGGCACCTAGCCAACCGCGACCCTGCCTGGCAATCCATTTACCCGTTTCATCACAGTTTTCATTCCCTTGATCGCGGCCTGGCGAGCGGCGATTGTTGCTTTCCGAAAGCGTCACGGACCGGCGCTTTCTTATCCTGAACCACAGAACCTGCGCCTTCTCGGCCTTGTTGGCCTTTAGGTGACACTGTCACTTTTCCTTCTCCAGGCTGTGCGATAAACAGGAACCGGGTCATCTGCTATTGCATAAATCGGTATTTTCGATACATCTTTACCATTGCGTGCGAATATAGAACGATTTCAGAATAACATATTATAAATCAAAAGATTAAGTTCACCCTGCACACCCTGATAATCCCCGGGCGAGGGTCTATGCTTATAAAAAGCGCTAAATGGGGCAATACCCCTGCTGCAGATGGGTTGAAGTGATAATCATTATCACTAACATGGCGGTATGCCTTGATGGCGCCAACCTGGAGGTCTATCGATGGAAGTACAAGCAGGAACCTTTAATCCCGCCGATTTTAGCTGGCAGGGACTGACCATGACGCCGGCCGCTGCCGCGCATATTCGCGATCTGATGCGCAAGCAACCGGACAAAAAAGGGCTGCGGCTGGGGATAAAAACCAGCGGCTGCGCCGGTTTTGGCTATGTGCTCGAAATGATTGCCGAGCCGGCAGCCGACGATCTGCTCTTTGAACATGACGGGGCGAAACTGTGGGCGCCGCTGCAGGCGATGCCGTTCATTGACGGCACGGAGCTCGATTACGTCCGGGAAGGTTTAAATGAAATCTTTAAATTTCATAACCCGAAAGCGCAGCACGAGTGCGGCTGTGGCGAAAGTTTTGGGGTGCAGGCGGAGTAACTATGTCGCGTAATACTGAAGCAACTGACGATGTCAAAACCTGGACCGGCGGCCCGCTCAATTATAAAGAGGGCTTTTTCACCCGGCTGCAGACCGATGAGCTGGCCAAAGGGATTAATGAAGAGGTGGTCCGGGCCATTTCCGCCCGTCGCAATGAGCCGCAGTGGATGCTGGAGTTTCGGCTCAATGCTTTCCGGGCATGGCTGGAGATGGAGGAGCCGCACTGGCTGAAGGCGCATTACGATAAGCTGAATTATCAGGACTACAGCTACTATTCCGCCCCCTCCTGCGGCAACTGCGATGAGACCTGCGCTTCAGAGCCGGGCGCGGTGCAGCAGACCGGGGCCAACACCTTCCTGACCAGCGAGGTGGAAGAAGCCTTTAACCAGCTGGGCGTGCCGGTACGTGAAGGGCGCGAGGTGGCGGTGGACGCCATATTCGACTCCGTGTCGGTGGCGACCACCTACCGCGAAAAGCTGGCGGAGCAGGGGATCATCTTCTGTTCTTTCGGCGAGGCGATCCACGACCATCCGGAACTGGTGAAAAAGTATCTGGGTACCGTGGTGCCAGGCAATGACAACTTCTTCGCCGCGCTGAACGCCGCAGTGGCTTCGGATGGCACCTTTATCTATGTGCCGAAGGGCGTCCGCTGCCCGATGGAGCTGTCGACCTATTTCCGCATCAACGCCGAAAAGACCGGGCAGTTTGAACGTACCATTCTGGTGGCCGATGAAGGCAGCTACGTCAGCTATATTGAGGGCTGCTCGGCGCCGGTGCGCGACAGCTATCAGCTGCATGCGGCGGTCGTTGAAGTCATCATCCATAAAGATGCGGAAGTGAAATACTCCACGGTGCAGAACTGGTTCCCCGGCGACAACAACACCGGCGGCATTCTCAACTTCGTCACCAAGCGTGCGCTGTGCGAAGGGGAGAACAGCAAGATGTCATGGACCCAGTCGGAAACCGGCTCGGCCATCACCTGGAAATACCCCAGCTGCATTCTGCGCGGCGATAACTCGATCGGCGAATTCTTCTCGGTAGCGCTGACCAGTGGTCACCAGCAGGCGGACACCGGCACCAAAATGATCCATATCGGCAAGAACACCCGCTCGACCATCATCTCGAAAGGGATCTCCGCCGGACACAGCCAGAACAGCTATCGCGGGCTGGTCAAAATCATGCCGACCGCGACTAACGCCCGCAACTTCACCCAGTGCGATTCGATGCTGATCGGCCCGGACTGCGGGGCGCATACCTTCCCGTATGTGGAATGCCGCAACAACAGCGCCCAGCTGGAACATGAAGCGACCACTTCGCGGATTGGCGAAGATCAGCTGTTCTACTGTTTACAGCGCGGGATCAGCGAAGACGATGCCATCTCGATGATCGTCAACGGTTTCTGTAAAGACGTCTTCTCCGAACTGCCGCTGGAGTTCGCCGTCGAAGCGCAAAAATTGCTGGCCATTAGCCTTGAACATAGCGTCGGCTGATAATTAAGGAAAAAAGATGTTAAGTATTCAAGATTTACACGTCGCCGTCGAAGATAAAGCGATCCTGCGCGGGCTGAACCTTGAGGTGCGCCCGGGGGAGGTCCACGCCATTATGGGGCCAAACGGCTCGGGGAAAAGTACGCTTTCGGCCACCCTGGCCGGGCGTGAGGATTACGAGGTGACCGGCGGCCGCGTCGAATTTAAGGGTAAAGACCTGCTGGAACTTGCCCCGGAAGATCGCGCCGGAGAAGGTATCTTTATGGCCTTCCAGTATCCGGTGGAAATTCCCGGCGTCAGCAACCAATTCTTCCTGCAGACCGCGCTGAATGCCGTGCGCAACTATCGCGGCCAGGAGCCGCTGGATCGCTTCGACTTCCAGGACCTGATGGAAGAGAAAATCAGGCTGCTGCAGATGCCGGCAGATCTGCTGACCCGCTCGGTGAACGTTGGCTTCTCCGGCGGTGAGAAAAAGCGTAACGATATTCTGCAAATGGCGGTGCTGGAGCCGGAGCTGTGCATTCTTGATGAGTCAGATTCCGGGCTGGATATTGATGCACTGAAGATTGTCTCGGAAGGTGTCAACTCGCTACGCGACGGCAAACGCGCCTTCATCATTGTCACCCACTATCAGCGCATTCTTGACTATATCAAGCCGGACTACGTCCATGTTCTGTATCAGGGGCGGATTGTGAAGTCGGGGGATTTCACCCTCGTCAAACAGCTGGAGGAGCAGGGCTATGGCTGGCTTACCGAACAGCAGTAACGCGCTGCAGCAGTGGCACCACCTGTTTGAAGCGCAGGGCGGCCAGCGTACGGCGGAGGCCACCCAGCATCTGCAGCAGCTGCTGCGCCTGGGGCTGCCGACACGTAAGCACGAGGACTGGAAATACACCCCGCTGGATGCGCTACTGAACGGTCACTTTGTCGCCGACGAGGGGGCATCGCTCAGCGCTGAACAGCGTGATGCGCTGGCGCTGCCGCTGGACGCCTGGCGGCTGGTGTTTATCGATGGCCGCTATCATCCTGAGCTGAGCGACGATCTCGCCGCCAGCGGCGTGGAGGTCAGCGTCGATAACCAACGCCAGCATCTGCCGGATGCTTTGCATCCGGAGGTGTTTCTCCATCTGACCGAAAGCCTGGCGCAGACGGTGACCCGCCTTCGCGTACCGCGCAACCGCCGCCTGGATAAGCCGCTGCTGCTGATGCATATCACCCGCGGTCTGGCCGGCGATGCGCTGAATACCGCCCATTATCGCCATCACCTGGCGCTGGAAAGCGGGGCGGAGGCGACTGTGGTCGAACATTACCTGAGCCTCAATGAGCAGCCGCACTTCACCGGCGGGCGACTGACCATGACGGTGGCCGATAACGCGCACCTCCAGCATATCAAGCTGGCGTTTGAGAACGCGCTCAGCTACCACTTCGCCCATAACGACCTGCTGCTGGGCCGCGACGCCTCGGCCTTCAGCAGCAGTTTCCTGCTCGGCGGCCAGGTGCTGCGTCATCACACCAGCACCCGCCTGGGCGGTGAAAACAGCAACCTGCGCCTCAATTCGCTGGCGATGCCGGTGAAAAATGAGGTCTGCGACAGCCGCACCTGGCTCGACCATCAGGTCGGCTACTGCAACAGCCGCCAGCTGCACAAAACCATCGTCAGCGATAAGGGTCGGGCGGTGTTTAACGGGCTGATCAACGTCGCGCCGCACGCGCTGAAAACCGACGGCCAGATGACCAATAACAATCTGCTGCTTGGGCGGCTGGCGGAGGTCGACACTAAACCGCAGCTGGAGATTTACGCCGATGACGTGAAATGCAGCCACGGGGCGACCGTCGGGCGCATTGATGAAGAACAGCTGTTCTATCTGCGCTCGCGCGGTATCGAACAGCAGGCGGCGCAGCAGATGATCCTCTACGCCTTCGCCGCCGAGCTCACCGAGGCTATCCGCAGCGATGCGCTCAGAGAGCAGGTGCTGGCGCGGATTGGACAGCGTTTGCCGGGAGGCACTGTATGACATTTTCAGTAGAACGGGTTCGCGCCGATTTTCCGGTACTGAACCGGGAGGTCAACGGTCAGCCACTGGCCTATCTCGACAGCGCCGCCAGTGCCCAGAAGCCGGAGGCGGTGATCGGCGCCGAAGCGGAATTCTATCGCCACGGCTACGCGGCGGTGCACCGCGGCATCCATACCCTCAGCGCGGAAGCCACCGCGCGGATGGAAGCCGTGCGTCAGCAGGCGGCCACCTTCCTTAACGCCGGGTCGGCGGAGGAAGTGGTGTTCGTCCGCGGCACCACCGAGGGTATCAACCTGGTGGCCAACAGCTGGGGAAACGCCAACGTCGGCGCCGGGGATAACATCATCATCAGCGAAATGGAGCACCACGCCAACATTGTGCCGTGGCAGATGCTGTGCGCCCGCGTCGGGGCTGAGCTGCGGGTGATCCCCCTGAACCCGGACGGCACACTGCAACTGGATGTTGTCCCGGGACTGTTTGACCCGCGCACCCGCCTGCTGGCGATAACCGAGGTCTCCAACGTGCTGGGGACGGAAAACCCGCTGGCGGCGCTGATTGCCCTTGCGCATCAGCATGGCGCGAAAGTGCTGGTGGATGGCGCCCAGGCGGTGATGCACCACCCGGTAGATGTGCAGGCGCTGGGGTGCGATTTCTACGTCTTCTCCGGACACAAGCTGTATGGCCCGACCGGGATCGGCGTGCTCTATGGCCGTTCCGAGCTACTGCAGGCGATGGCGCCATGGGAAGGCGGCGGGTCGATGATCGCCACCGTCAGCCTGACGGAAGGCACCACCTGGAACCGGGCGCCGTGGCGCTTTGAGGCCGGTACGCCGAATACCGGGGGGATCATTGGCCTCGGCGCGGCGCTGACCTACGTCAGCCAACTGGGGCTGACGCAGATCGCGGAGTACGAGCAGACCCTGATGCGCTATGCGCTGGAGGCTCTGCGCGCCGTGCCGGATCTGATCCTCTACGGGCCGGCGCAGCGCAAAGGGGTGATCGCTTTTAACCTCGGCCAGCATCACGCCTATGACGTCGGCAGCTTCCTCGACAACTACGGTATCGCCGTGCGAACCGGGCACCACTGCGCCATGCCGCTGATGGCCCGGTATCAGGTACCGGCTATGTGTCGGGCCTCGCTGGCGATGTACAATACCACGGAAGAGGTGGACCGCCTGGTGGCCGGCCTGCAGCGGATCCACAAATTATTAGGGTAAAGGACGTGACGATGGCGGCACTACCAGACAAAGACAAACTGTTGCGCAATTTTAGCCGTTGCGCCAACTGGGAAGAGAAGTATCTCTATATCATTGAGCTGGGCCAGCGGCTGGCGCCGCTAAGCCCGGAAGAACATAGCGTGCAGAACATTATTCAGGGCTGCCAAAGCCAGGTGTGGATTGTGATGGCGCAGGACCCCTCCGGCGTTATCACCCTGCGCGGTGACAGCGATGCGGCGATCGTCAAAGGGCTGATTGCGGTGGTGTTTATCCTTTATGATCGGATGACCGCCCAGGACATCACTGAGTTCGACGTGCGCCCGTGGTTTGAAAAAATGGCGCTCACCCAACACCTGACGCCTTCCCGCTCGCAAGGGCTTGAAGCCATGATCCGTGCGATCCGCGCGAAAGCCGCAAATATTAGCTAGAATAAACAGGTAGATTTCATTCTGTTACGTCCGGTAGGGGTTCTGCTCCTGCCGCCGTTCAGTCTCCTGGCGTTTTATCAGCGAAAGAAGGAATCTCAGTATGAAACGCAAAACGATGATCACCTTAGCCCTTCTCAGCGCGCTTGGCGTCTCCTCGGCCGCCTGGGCCGTCGACTACCCGCTTCCTCCCGCCAACAGCCGGCTGATTGGCCAGAACCAGTACTGGACCGTACAGGAGGGAGACCGCAACCTGCAGGCGATCGCCCGCCATTTCGATACCGCGGCGATGCTGATCCTCGAAGCCAACGATACCATCGCGCCGGTGCAGCCGAAGCCTGGTACTCAGGTCCTGATCCCCTCCCAGATGCTGCTCCCCGACGTACCGCGAGAGGGGATTGTCGTCAACCTTGCGGAACTGCGGCTGTATTACTTCCCGCCGGGAGAGAATCAGGTGCAGGTCTATCCGCTGGGTATCGGCCAGTTAGGGCTGGAAACGCCTGAGATGACCACCCGCATCGGGCAGAAGATCCCCAACCCGACCTGGACGCCCACCGCGGGCATTCGGGCGCGTTCGCTGGAGAAAGGGGTGACGTTACCGGCGGTGGTCCCGGCCGGGCCGTACAATCCGCTGGGGCGCTACGCGCTGCGTCTGGCCTATGGCAACGGCGAATATCTGATTCATGGCACCAACGCGCCGGACAGCGTCGGTTTACGCGTCAGCTCAGGCTGTATGCGAATGAACGCCGATGACATCAAAGCGCTGTTCAACCAGGTGAAAACCGGGACGCCGGTACGGATTATCAATCAGCCGGTGAAGTTTGCCGTCGAACCGGATGGTAAACGCTATGTCGAGGTCCACAGGCCGCTTTCGCAGACGGAAGGGGAAAACACCCGGACCATCGCCTACACGCTGCCTGCGGCGTTTCACGCCTTCGCAGAGGATAAAGCGGTCGATGATGCACAGCTGAAAAAAGCGATGTCGAGAAGGGCGGGATATCCGGTGGTGGTGTCCACGGGGACGGGGAGTGCGCCAGCTACGCTGTCGGCGCAGAACACGCCGTCAGACAACAGCCTGCTTACCCAGTAGCCCTCATGCTGAGGGCAAAAAAAATGGCGCACAGAGTGCGCCATTTTTATTACCAGAACTCTTACTTACGGTAAGAGTGAGCCTGGTTGTCCAGACGCTGGTTAGCGCGAGCTGCGTCGTCTTTAGCAGCCTGAACGTCGGAACGGATTGCGTTCACGTCGTTGCTCAGCTGGTCAACTTTAGCGTTCAGAGTCTGAACGTCAGAAGACAGCTGATCGATTTTAGCATTGCTGGAGCAACCAGCCAGCAGAGTAGAACCCAGGATTACCGCGCCCAGTACCAGTTTAGTACGATTCATTATTAATACCCTCTAGATTGAGTTAATCTCCATGTAGCGTTACAAGTATTACACAAAGTTTTTTGGGATGAGAATATTTTTTTTACCTGAACGCACTTATTTTTGATCGTTCGCTCAAAGAAGCATCGAATTGGACAAAATCGCTGAAAAAGGCGAGTGAAAACAGCGCGCTTCCATCGGATTCATCTTAGATAATCTCTTATTAAATAGTAAATTCCGATTTGCATTTTTAATAGGAAGAGCTAATCAATGAATAAAAAAAAGCGCCCCGAGAGGCGCTTTATTAAAAAAAACCAATTAACCTGTAAATTATTACAGCACGTGTACGGAAGCCGTATTAGTGGTACCGCTCGGCACTAATGCGCCGGAAACCATCACCACCACGTCGCCTTTACGCGCGAGGCCGCTTTTCAGCGCCAGATCTTTGCCCAGATGATAGAAGTCATCGGTAGAGGCGATCTCTTCCACCAGCTGTGGCACAACGCCTTTGCTCAGCACCAGCTGGCGAGCGGTGGTTTCGTTGGTGGTCAGGGCCAGGATGGTGGCGTCCGGGAAGTATTTACGCACAGCGCGTGCGGATTTACCGCCCTGGGTGGCGACAACGATCAGCGGCGCTTCCAGTTTCTCAGCGGTTTCTACCGCGCCGCGGCACACCGCTTCGGTGATGCGCAGTTTACGGTTGTCGTTATTGAAGTCCAGACGGCTGGTCATCACGCGGTCAGTACGTTCGCAGATGGTGGCCATGATGGTGACGGCTTCCAGCGGGTATTTACCTTTCGCGGA
The DNA here is from genome assembly GCF_002837615.1 of Klebsiella sp. X1-16S-Nf21. NCBI lineage: Bacteria > Pseudomonadati > Pseudomonadota > Gammaproteobacteria > Enterobacterales > Enterobacteriaceae > Klebsiella > Klebsiella sp. X1-16S-Nf21. The sequence continues at coordinate 3,688 of NZ_PJDK01000035.1, read as the reverse complement.
TTCGCCGGACAGCATCACTGCATCGGTACCGTCGAGGATGGCGTTGGCCACGTCGCCGGCTTCAGCGCGGGTCGGACGCGGGTTCTTGATCATGGAGTCCAGCATCTGAGTCGCGGTGATAACCACTTTGCGCGCGCGGATACATTTTTCGATGATCATTTTCTGGGCAAAGATAACTTCTTCAACCGGGATCTCAACGCCCATGTCGCCACGAGCAACCATGATGCCGTCGGAAGCTTCGAGGATTTCGTCGAAGTTGTTCAGGCCTTCCTGGTTTTCGATTTTGGAGATGATCTGGATGTTTTCGCCGCCGTGGGCTTTCAGGTGCTCACGGATCTCGACGACGTCGGAACGTTTACGGATGAAGGAGGCCGCGACAAAGTCCACGCCCTGTTCGCAACCGAAGATCAGATCCTGTTTGTCTTTCTCAGCCAGCGCCGGCAGGGCGATGGAGACGCCCGGCAGGTTTACGCCTTTGTTCTCGCCAAGGTCGCCGTTGTTCAGCACTTTACAGATAACTTTGTTACCTTCGATAGCCGTCACTTCCATGCCGATCAGGCCATCGTCCACCAGAACGGTGTTGCCGACGGTGAGGTCAGACGTGAAGCCTTCGTAGGTCACAGCAACGATTTCGTTGTTGCCGACGACGGATTTATCGGTGGTGAAGGTGAAGGTCTGGCCTGCTTTCAATGAGACGTCGTTGCCGCCTTCCAGCTTGATGGTACGAATTTCCGGGCCTTTGGTGTCCAGCAGAATAGCGGCTTTCTTACCGGTTTTGCTCATCACATTGCGCAGGTTCTGGATGCGCTGACCGTGTTCCGCATAGTCACCGTGGGAGAAGTTCAGACGCATCACGTTCATGCCGGCTTCCAGCATTTTGGTCAGCATCTCTTCAGATTCGGTTTTCGGACCGATGGTGCAAACAATTTTGGTCTTTTTCATGACAGTTTTAGTCTTTAAGTTGTGAAGGATATGGAATTCTCGCTCCGCGGGCGCACTGCCGGGGAGCCAAACCTGTATTACGAAAGTTGCTAAGCCACGCCCTAAGGATAGGTGACAACCCCGGAGCGTGCAGAAGAATGTGTGCTGGCGGTTCAGCCCATGAAATGTGGCAAGGTGTTATGCGTTTTATCATGCAGTCCAATGCGCTGAAACCATTCAAGAAAGAATCGAAGCGCATTATACGCTGCCGAAATCAAAAAGGAAAATAAAAACCTCGTTTCAAATTATGGACAAAACGCGTAACAAAACCGGCACGTTATGCATAAAAGTACGCAACACATTTTTTCATCACCGGGCAGGCAAAGGGGCAGCGGAAGGCGCTTTTTCTCGCGTGATGAACCAGTAAAATGCGCCATTGGCCCATTCCGCCGGGGATAATTTGCGTTGCGGAAAAAATCTATCAATAATGAATTGATTGATAATAATAAAGTGCGAGCAAAACCAGATGGGAAATAAAGCCAAAGACGACGAGCTGTACCAGGAAATGTGCCGCGTGGTGGGTAAAGTGGTGCTGGAAATGCGAGACCTGGGCCAGGAGCCGAAACACATTGTCATTGCCGGCGTACTGCGCACCTCGCTGGCGAACGCCAAAATTCAGCGTTCGGCGCTCACCGTGGAGGCCATGGAGAAAGTCATTCACGCCCTTTCAGGGCATTAACGTCTTTCGCCGGCGGGTCAGGAAATCACGAAGCGGATCACCGCCCGGACGGCAATGTCACAGTGGTGGGCCACCATCGCTTCGTCGTCGATGGCGGGCAACGGGTCGTCCAGGTACAGGCTGCTGAAGGTGTAGAAATTCGACACCTGATAAAAGCTGAAGCTGCTGATTAACCGGTGCACATCGCGTGCTTCGAGCCCCGCCTGAAAGACGCCTTGCTGCTGGCCGCGCTGTAAAATGTCTTCCAGAATCGACAGGGCGGTACGATTCAGCGGTTTCAGTTCACCCGAGGTTTGTAACCACTTGCCGCGCTGCATATTCTCCATGCAAATCACCCGCATATAGTCCGCGTGGGTGGCGTGATAACGCACGCTCCAGCGCACCAGCCGCACCAGCGCCTCCACCGGCGGCACATTCTCCAGCCCCAGCTGCTGCTCGGTTTCGCGGATCCGCGCATACACATACTGCAGCACCTCCTGATAGAGCTGCTCTTTGCTTTTGAAGTAGTAAACCACCATGCGCTTGGTGGTCTGCGCCTCGGTGGCGATCTGCTCCATGCGGGCGCCTGACAGCCCGTGTTCAGCAAAAACAGCGATAGCGGCGCTGAAAATCCGCGCCTTCAGGGATTGTGCTTCATCATGAGCAACGACGGTCATGGCAACTCCTTTTTCTTGGGTGACAAAAAATACACATAATGATCACAATTTAGCAACCTAGTATGGCGCAAATGAACCAAATGATACATATTCAAGGCTCACGTCAGTTGTTGACCCGAGGACCTTATGCTGCGCTCTATCGCCACCGTTTCGATTTCCGGCACCCTGCCTGAGAAGCTGCACGCTATTGCGGCGGCGGGCTATCAGGGTGTGGAAATTTTCGAGAACGATCTGCTCTATTATACGGGGACGCCGGCGGAAATCCGCCAGCTTGCCGCCGATTTAGGGTTAAAAATCACGCTTTTTCAACCCTTTCGCGATTTTGAAGGCGCCAGCCGGGCGCAGTTTGCGGCGAATATGGCCCGCGCTCGGCGCAAGTTTGCCCTGATGCACGAGCTGGGCTGTGACACGCTGCTGCTGTGCAGCAATGTGCAGCCGGACTGCTCGGCGGATAGCGAATTGCAGGTCGCGGATCTGCGGGCGCTGGCCACGCTGGCGGAAGAAGAGGGGATCACCATCGGCTATGAGGCCCTGGCCTGGGGAACCCATGTGAACCGCTGGCAGCAGGCCTGGGAGCGGGTGCGGCGGGTGGACAGCCCGGCGTTGGGCCTGGTGCTCGACAGCTTCCATATTCTGGCCCGCGGCGACACGCTGGACGCGCTGCCGTCGGTACCGGTGGAGAAAATCACCTTTGTTCAGCTCGCCGATGCGCCGTACATGAAAATGGATCTCCTGGAATGGAGTCGCCATTTCCGCTGCTTCCCCGGGCAGGGCGAGCTGCCGCTGGAGCCGTTTGCCGAGCAGGTCACCCGCTGCGGCTATCGCGGCCCCTGGTCGCTGGAGATCTTTAATGACGGTTTTCGCGCCTCGCCGAACGGCGCGACGGCCAAAGATGGTTATCGTTCGCTGCTGTGGCTGGAGGAGCAAACCCGCCGTCGGCTCCCGACGTGCGATGCCGATCTGTTTTCACCGCCGCCGCTGCCGGTCTATCACGGGCTGGAGTTTATCGAGTTTGCCGCCAGCGCCGCCGAGGCGCAGCGCCTGGGGCAGCATCTGCAGGCGCTGGGTTTTCAGCGCGAGGGAAGCCACCGCTCCAAACAGGTGACGCTGTGGCGCAACGGCGGGGCGCGGATCGTCATCAACCATCAGCCCCACAGCTGGGCCGATCATTTCTATCAACGCCACGGCGTTTCGCTCTGCGCCATGGCGCTGCGGGTCGATCGCAGTGCGCCGATTGTTGCCCGCGCCCGCGCGCTGGGGTATGCCACCTGGCAGGGCGATGCCGGGCCGAACGAAACGCCGATCCCGGCGATCTGCGCCCCGGACGGTAGCCTTATCTATCTCATCGAGGCCGGGGAAGGGATCTATGAGC